>CAUUUY010000104.1:0-6172 GCA_963548305.1 uncultured Oribacterium sp. | reverse complement strand
GTAGTAAAAATCTTTCCATGCTCCAATAAAGAAGTGGTTAATGCACGAAGCATTGCCTTTCTCTGGTTTGAAGCTCTACCTAACTTTCTATAATTTGCCATGTTTTCTCCTTATCCGTGCTTTTTAGTCTTACCGGTTGGCCTTACTGTTATCTATTCTTCCGGAAATGATAATCCCAGATTCAAATCTCTTAACTTCGCCAAAACTTCCTCAAGAGACTTTCTTCCAAGGTTACGAACCTTCATCATATCCTCCGGTGTCTTGGAGGTTAACTCGGACACTGTGTTGATTCCTGCTCTCTTCAAGCAGTTATAGGAACGGACACTTAATTCCAGTTCATCAATGTTCATTTCCATTACTTTGCCCTTTTCATCTTCGGGCTTATCCACCATAAGCTCTGTTGCAGCCACTTCTTCAGAAAGCGCTACAAACAAATCCAGGTGCTGAAAAAGCATTTGTGCCGCCTTGGAAATCGCATCTTCCGGAGACATACTTCCGTTGGTATATACATCCAAAGTCAATCGATCATAGTCCGTCATATTTCCTACACGGGTATTCTCGATGGACATATTTACTCTTTCCACAGGAGTATACAAAGCATCAATGTCCTGATAGTCCTTTGGTGCTTCTACTCTTCCTTCTGCCTTTTCTCCGGAGTAACCCTGTCCTCTACTGATAAAGAGGGAAATGGAGCCTTGGGCTCCCGCCTCTACAGTAGCAATATGCTCTGTAGGATTACTCAGCTTAAGTTCCGACTCTCCAATAAAATCTTCAGCCAGAATCTCGGACTTTCCGGATAAATCAACGGAAACTTCCAGACTTTCCACTTCCTCCGGCAAAATCACCGCAATGCTCTTAAGATTGGTTAAGAGCTCAGGGAAACTTTCCTGAATTCCGGAAACCTTGTCTCCGGACAGATTTTCGATCTTAATTGCAGAAATCGCAGCCCCGGGCAGAGAGGAAAGCATCATCCTCCGAAGAGAATTTCCTAGGGTTGAGCCGTAGCCTCGTTCCAGTGGTTCACATACGAAACGACCAAAACGCTTATCCTCTGAAATTTCAAGAATTTCAATGTTTGGTTTTGTAAAATCAAACATGCTGCCTCCTTTTTTAGGCTATCATTACTTAGAATACAACTCGACGATTAACATTTCGTTTACAGGAACGTCAATCTCTTCTCTGTGTGGAAGAGTCTTAATGGTTGCACTAAGCTTCTCAGCATCCATCTCTAACCATGCCGGTACCATTCTGCCGTTGGTTACTTCCACAATATCCTTATATCTCTGTGCAGTTCTCATGGATTCTTTAATCTGAATCACATCACCTGCAGAAACAAGATAAGAAGGAATGTTTACAATCTTTCCGTTAACGGTTACGTGACGGTGTCCTACAACCTGTCTAGCTTCTCTTCTGGTTCTAGCCATTCCCATACGGAAAATAACGTTGTCCAAACGAGACTCTAAAAGAATCATAAGGTTCTCACCGGTCTGTCCTGCTAACTTCTCTGCCTTAGCATAGTAGTTACGGAAAGGCTTCTCTAATACGCCATAGATGAACTTTGCCTTCTGCTTCTCTCTAAGCTGAAGACCGTACTCGCTCATCTTTCTTCTTGGGTTACGAAGCTGTCTGTTGGATTTCTTATCCACTCCTAAAAATACGGGGTCCAGTCCAAGTGACCTGCATCTTTTAAGCACAGGAACTTTATCTACTGCCATTTTATCCTCCTAAATATCAAGTTTTGTCGACTCAACAAGCCAACATCCCTAAAAAATTGATACGCCCTTTACACCGATAAGGCTTCTTCAGGCTGACCACATGGTCATACTGTTCTGTACAAGCTTATGCCGCTATAGGAAATTCCATAATCTCCCGGGCACATTGCATTATACTCTTCTGCGCTTTGGTGGGCGGCATCCGTTGTGTGGAACCGGTGTAACATCCTTGATGGAGGTTACTTCCAATCCGTTTGCTGCTAAAGCACGGATTGCTGCTTCTCTTCCGGATCCCGGTCCTTTAACCATTACATCCACATACTTTAAGCCGTGTACCAAAGCTGCCTTTACAGCAGTCTCAGCAGCCATCTGCGCTGCATATGGAGTAGATTTTCTTGAACCTCTAAATCCCAGACCGCCGGCACTTGCCCATGATAAAGCATTACCCTGAGCATCTGTCAAAGTAACGATAGTGTTATTGAAAGATGATTGGATATGTGCCTGTCCGCGTTCAACGTTTTTCTTTACGCGCTTTTTTGTCACTCTCTTACCAGTTGACTTAGCCATAGTTAAACTAACCTACTTTCCTTTTTCTCTTCTTCCTGTATTTAAAACATGAAGATCCATTAGTTACTGTTCAGACCTTACTTCTTCTTGTTAGCAACGGTCTTTCTTGGTCCCTTACGGGTTCTTGCATTGGTCTTAGTCTTCTGACCTCTTACGGGAAGTCCCTTTCTGTGACGGATTCCTCTGTAGCAACCGATTTCCTGCAAACGCTTGATGTTTAAAGCGATCTCTCTACGAAGGTCACCTTCTACCATCTGGTGCTCTGCAATATAGGTCGCCAGAGTCTTTACCTCATCGTCAGTTAAATCCTTTACTCTTGTGTCCGGATTCACGCCGGTTTCTGCAAGGATCTTGTCTGCTGAGGGTCTTCCGATTCCGTAGATGTAAGTCAAACCGATTTCGATTCGCTTCTCTCTAGGTAAATCTACACCTGCAATACGAGCCATCTTTGATTTCCTCCTGTTAATTAACCTTGTCTCTGCTTATGCTTAGGGTTTTCACAGATAATTCTGATGGAGCCCTTTCGCTTGATTACTTTGCATTTTTCGCAGATAGGTTTTACTGATGATCTTACTTTCATAAGTAAAATTCCCCTTTCCTTTACGAATTTGAACAGAGTTGCCGTATCATTCTAGCAAAACAGTCTTGAAATGTAAAGCGAAACCCTACTTATCTCTCCAGATAATTCTTCCCTTTGATAAGTCATAGGGAGAAAGCTCAATAGTCACCTTATCTCCCGGTAAAATACGAATGTAGTTCATTCTTAATTTTCCGGAAATATGAGCCAATACCTGATGCCCGTTTTCCAGTTCAACCTGAAACATGGCATTTGGTAACTTCTCGATTACCTTACCTGTAATTTCGATTACATCTGATTTCGACATACTCAATTCATCCTTTCGATAGACTTAGGATTTCCGGTCCGTTGTCTGTGATTAAAATTGTATTTTCATAATGTGCCGTAAGCTTACCGTCCAAGGGAACCACCGTCCAATCATTGGATAAAACCCTGACCGCAGGATTTCCTTCCGTAATCATGGGCTCTATTGCCAGGGTCATCCCCGCCTGAAGCTTCGGGCCTTTCTTCTTCATACGATAGTTGGGTACTTCCGGATCCATGTGTACCTGATGGCCGATGCCGTGTCCCACATACTGGGTAACTACGCCGTAGCCATGAGCTTCAACATAATCTCCGATGCTTCCGCAAATATCATTTAGATGATTTCCGGGAACCGCATTTTCGATTCCCCGGAAAAAGGATTCTTTACAAGTTTCCACCAGTCTCTTTGCATTGGGAGCGATTTCTCCCACCGCCCAAGTTCTTGCGGCATCGCTGTGATAGCCCTTGTAATTTACTCCGATATCGAAGGAAACGATGTCTCCCTCTTTTAAAATCCTTGTCTTCTCCGGTATTCCGTGAATCAACTCCTCATTCACGGATACGCAACAAGCTGCCGGAAAGTCATAGAGATGAAGAAAGCTGGGAGTACATTTTGCTTTTCGGATGAGCTCCTCTGCGTACTTATCCAGTTCGTAGGTGCTCTTTCCCGGGGCTACCGCCTCTCCTACTTTCTCATGTACTTCTGCAAGAACCTTGCCTGCTTCCCGCATCAGTTCAATTTCTCTTTTGGACTTAATCTCAATCATGGATTTTCCTTTCCACTTGGCTCAAGATTTCCTTTACCCTTGCAAATACCGTTTCCAAATCTTTTGTTCCGTCAATCTCTTCCAGGATTCCCTCTTTCTTATAGAAGGAAATCAATGGTTCGGTACTCTGATGATAAACCTTTAAACGATTTTTCACCGTATTCTCTTCATCATCTTTTCTCTGCACAAGATGCTCACCGCAGTTGTCGCAAACCCCCTCTTTTTTCGGCTTTAAGGTTTCCAAATGGAAAATCGCGCCACAATGGGGACAGGTTCTGCGGCCGGCCATTCTGTGAATAATCACATCATCCGGTACTTCAACGTCCAATGCAAGATCAATCTTTTCTCCTTTGGGAGCCAGTGCATTTTCTAAAGCTTCCGCCTGAGGAATGGTTCTGGGGAATCCGTCCAGGATATAGCCCTTCTCACAATCCTTTTCTTCCAAACGGTTCAGAAGCATCGCAATGGTAATTTCATCGGGAACCAGTTCTCCGTGATCCATATATGCCTTTGCCTTTAAACCAAGCTCCGTTTCCCCTTTAAGATTTGCACGGAAGATGTCTCCGGTGGAAATATGGGGTAAACCGTAAACCTTAGAAATACGACTTGCCTGGCTTCCTTTTCCCGCACCAGGCGCTCCTAACATGATAATCTTCAATATGGGCCTCTTTCATGATGTGATAAACCACTATGAGCCTCCTTAGTAAACTAAGGAGGCTATAGATTAGTTGTCTAAAAATCCTTTGTAGTTTCTAATTACCATTTGAGAATCGATGGCCTTCAAGGTTTCCAAAACAACACCTACGATGATGATTAAGGAAGTTCCGGAGAAGGAAATTCTGCTGACGTTAAATACGCCTGAAATGATAATGGGAACTAATGCAATAATAGCCAGTCCGGTGGCTCCGATAAAGATGATGTACCGAAGAATACCTTCCAGATAATCACTGGTCGGCTTTCCCGGTCTGATTCCGGGAATGAAACCACCCTGCTTCTTCATATTGTTTGCTACTTCCAATGGATTAAAGGAAATAGAAGTATAGAAGTAAGCAAAGAAATACAGTAGAGCAATGTAGAGAACTAAACCTAAGGAATAAATCGGAGCATTGGGGTTTGCCCAAGAACCGGAATTTAATCCCATGATAATCTGTCCTACAATGGAGCTTTGATCCACCCTTATAATCTGTCCGATAACCACCGGCATGGTCATTAAGGAGGAAGCAAAGATTACCGGCATAACGCTTGCCGTATTTACCTTTAACGGAATCTGAGACTGCTGTCCGCCAACAAGTCCTCTTCCCTGTACTCTTCTACTATACTGCACCGGGATTCTTCTTTCTGCATCCTGTAGAACTACGGTAAACGCTACCATACAGAAAATTGCCGCAGCAATGATAATCGCTGCCACAACCATCTTCGCAGTGTTGTTTCCCATAATGAATCTCTCATAAAGTGTGAGAAAATCCTGTGGAACGGAGGATAAGATATTGAACAAAAGAACCAGGGAAATACCATTTCCCACTCCCTTGTCCGTGATTCTTTCACCAATCCACATCAGAAGTGCAGACCCGGCTGTCATTGCTACTACGCAAATCACTACGCCGGCAATCTTACGAAAGACTGAACCCTCTGCATATCCAATCAGAAGTCCGGAACCGCCAAATCCTACCGCCATGGCTGTAGACTCTAAAAGAGCTAAACCGATGGTTACGTATCTGGTGTATTCTGTCAGCTTCTTTCTTCCCTCTTCTCCATCCTTCTGCATTTCTTCCAGGGCGGGAATCGCCACGGTTAAAAGCTGAATAATAATGGAGGAAGTGATATAGGGGGTAATGGATAATGCAAAAATACTGAGCTGCTCGAAGGATCCTCCGGTCATGGTATTAAACCAACCGAAAGCATCGTTTCCGGCCATGCTCTTAAATAAATCTCCAAAATATCCCGGATTTACACCCGGGATAGGAAGATTTGATCCAAAACGAATTACTACGAGCATAAGGAAAACATAAATAAGACGATCTCTTAAATCTTTTACCTTAAATGCATTTCGTATTGTTTGAAGCATTTAGATCACCTCACAGGTTCCGCCCACAGCCTCAATCTTCTCCTTTGCGCTCTCGGAGAAAGCATTTACCTTCACAGTAAGCTTCTTTGTTAATTCACCGTTTCCAAGAATCTTAACACCGTCATTTACCTTACGGATGATTCTCTTCTCCAGTAAATTCTCTAAAGTAACCTCATCTCCT
>CAUUUY010000103.1:0-6211 GCA_963548305.1 uncultured Oribacterium sp. | reverse complement strand
GGAGCCCCTACATTCCTCCTTCATTATGGGAAGAATGGCCAGAGCGGCAAAGATGGCAGGGGCAGGAGGCATCCGGGCCAACACCAAAGAAGATATTGCGGAGATTAAGAAGGAAGTGGAGCTTCCCATTATCGGTATCGTTAAGAGAGATTACGAGGATTCGAAGGTATATATCACCCCCACCATGAAAGAGGTGGATGAACTTATGGAAGTAGGGGTAGATATCATTGCGATTGATGCCACCATTTCCAAAAGGCCGGGGGGAAAGAGTCTGGCAGAATTTTTCCGGGAAATAAAGGCCAAATACAAGGATCAGGCATTTATGGCGGATTGTTCCACGGTGGAAGAAGCCATAGAAGCGGATCGCCTGGGATTTGACTTTATTGGCTCCACTATGGTGGGGTATACAGAGCAGTCTAAGGGAGATCGGATTGAGGCAGACGATTTCCTGATTCTTCGGAAAATGATTGAGAGCGTAAAGCATCCGGTCATTGCCGAAGGCAACATCAACACTCCGGCAAAGGCGAAACGAGTTATGGAACTTGGTGCCTATGCGGTAGTTGTTGGATCAATCATCACAAGGCCGCAGCTGATTGCGGTACCCTTTGTGGAGGCACTCAAAGAATGGGAGGAGAAACAATGAAGAAAAGAATCTTAGCATGGGGAGCAGCTTCTCTGCTTCTGGCAAGCAGCTTGGCAGCTTGCGGACCAAAGGCTACGACAGAGACAGAGAAGAAGGCGGAATCCGGAAAGGCAAGTGAGGCCGCTTCCGAGAAGGCCGAGGGAGCTTCCGAGGATGAGGCATTAAAGGCTGATTTAAAGCTCTACACCTATCCTATCGGAAAATGGGGCGACAGCGCTTCCGTAGATACCTTGCTGCAGAATTTTAACGCAAAGTATCCGGATATCCATGTTACCGTAGAGTATCTGGACTACCAGAGTGGTGACGACCAGGTAAATACCGCTATCGAAGGAAAAGCGGCACCCGACCTGATTATGGAAGGACCGGAGCGTTTGGTGGCAAACTGGGGCGCAAAGGGATTGATGGTGGATTTGGCGGATCTCTTTGAAGATGATGCGGCAAAGGATATTTATCCCAACGTAGTAGAGGCTTGTAAGTCCTCCGAGGGAAAGTACTACGAGTATCCCTTGGCTATGATTGCACACTGCATGGCTATTAACAAGACTGCCTTCGAGAATGCAGATGCATTACAGTATCTTGACTTGGACAACCACACCTGGACTACAGAGAATTTCTTCAAGGCTGTGAAGGCTCTGCATGATAAGGGTCAGGAAAATGTTGCGGCAGTTTACTGCGGCGGACAGGGCGGAGACCAGGGAACCAGAGCTTTGGTAAACAACCTGTACGGCGGAAAGTTTACCAATAAGGAGCATACCGAGTATGCTGTAGATTCTTCCGAGAATGCACAGGCTTTAGAAGAGCTTGTGAAGGCAGAGGGAATTAATTTTGACCCGGCTTTGGTTGGAGGAGATGAGATTACCCTTTTCAGAAACGGAACCCTGGCAATGTCTCTTTGCTGGAATTCTGCTCAGCAGAACAACAAGGACAACGGCGAAGCGGGAAAGACCAACAACGGCGATGAAATCATTCCTATGCTTTTCCCTGCAAAGGACGGCAAGGCAGAGCTTTGCGGAGGAATCTGGGGCTTCGGAATCTTCGATAACGGCGATGAGAACAAGGTGAAGGCTGCAAAGGCATTTATCCGCTTCATGGCGAACGATGCGGAACAGGCAAAGCTTTCCGTACAGACTACAGGATTCTTCCCTGTACACAAGGATCTTACAGACGTTTATGAGGGAACAGAGAACGCAGAGACTATGAAGCTTTTCACAGAGAAGTTCATGCCTTCCTTCGGAGACTACTATCAGGTGACTCCGGGCTGGGCAACTGCCAGAACAGAGTGGTGGAACATGCTTCAGAGAATCGGTCAGGGAGGAGAGGTAAAAACAGAATTAACTACTTTCCAGACCAATGCTAACGCAGCGGCAAAGGCATAAAAGGCATAAATTTGTAGCGCTATCCAGCATGCAAGCTTATAAAAATGTTTTAGAATGTATTTGAGAATCATTCGAAACATTTGTGAAGAAGAATAGGCTCCGGAAGGCTCACCCTTTGACGGGAAGCCTCCGGAGTTTTTTGATTAGAGGAGAGAAAATGGACTACGTACAAAGCAATCGAAGCAAAATATTAGCCCAAAGAGAAACTCGCTCTGCCTATTTGTTTTTGTTGCCAAGCCTTGTGTTCTTTCTGGGCTTCGTGATTTTCCCCATGATTTTGTGCGTCTATACCAGTTTCTTTGATGCCACCATGGGAAAGAATGTGGCAGACCAGTTTATCGGTTTGAAAAACTATACAGAGCTTTTCGGAGACAGCATTTTCCAAAAAGCACTGAAAAATACCTTAATCATTGTTTTGGTTTCCGTTCCGACGGTAGCGATTTTTTCCTTATGGGTGGCCTCCGCCATTTATAAGATGAAGGGACCGGTACTTTCCGCCTTCCGTTGTATCTTCTACCTGCCTGTAGTAACAGGCTCCGTAGCGGTTACCGTGGTATGGAAATGGATGTTCCATAATTACTATGGCTTATTCAACTATGTGGGAACCCATACCGGCGTGATTGAGAAGAATATCAACTGGCTGGGAGATGCCCGTTTTGCCCTGCCCTGTATTATTCTGATTTTATTTACTACTTCCGTAGGACAGCCAATCGTCCTCTATGTTTCCGCCCTTGGAAATGTGGATGATTCCCTGGTGGAGGCGGCTTCCGTAGACGGTGCCACCAATCTTCAGCTTTTCTGGAAGATTAAATGGCCCCAGATTATGCCCACCACCCTGTATATTCTGGTTATTACCACCATCAACAGCTTCCAGTGCTTTGCCCTGATTCAGCTTTTGACCTCCGGCGGACCGAACCACAGTACGGATACGGTAATGTATTACATTTACTACACGGCCTTTAAGCTTTATCGTTATGGCTACGGCAATGCCATGGGAGTTATCTTGGCCATTATCATTGCCTTGCTTTCCGCATTACAGTTCCAGTTGGCAAAAGAAAAGTAGGAGGAATTTATGCATAAGACAAAAAATCTTTATAGCTTACTTAGCCTGTTCCTGCTAATTCTCCTGGCTTTCTTCTTTCTTTTTCCCTTATACTGGATAATTACAGGATCCTTTAAAACCGCCCAGTCCATCAACGGCACAAGTCCGGACTGGTTCCCGAAAGAGTGGGTACTATTGAATTACCAAAAGCTCTTTTCCCGTCAGCCCACCGCCCTCTTTACCTTGAGTATTCCCTTTAGCGGAGCCTTCTCCGGAACAGGGAAGGACATTGTGCTGATGACAGGCCCTAAGGTACCGGGTGCGGTACGTTGGCTTTTAAACACGGTGTTCATGTCCTTGTCGGCAATGATTTTAACCTGTGTAACCGCCTCCATGGCAGGCTACGCCTTGGCGAAAAAACGTTTTAGAGGAAGAACTGTTTTGTTTACCTTGATTGTTTGCGCTATGGCTCTTCCCAAGCAGGTTATTTTGATTCCTCTGATTCGGGAAATGTCCTTTTTGAAGCTTTACAACAGCCTTTTGGCAGTCATCTTCCCCACCGTGGGATGGCCCTTCGGCGTGTTCTTGATGAAGCAGTTCTCCGAGGGGGTACCCGGGGAAATGCTGGAAGCCTCCCGCATTGACGGAGCCTCTGAAGCCAGAATCTTTAGCCAGATTGTGCTTCCCATGATTAAACCGGGAATCGGTGCCTTGGCAATCTTTACTTTTATCAACAGCTGGAACGACTACTTCATGCAGTTGATTATGTTAAGCAGTAC
This sequence comes from uncultured Oribacterium sp., assembly GCA_963548305.1. Classification (GTDB taxonomy): domain Bacteria; phylum Bacillota; class Clostridia; order Lachnospirales; family Lachnospiraceae; genus Oribacterium. Next base: position 2,371 of record CAUUUY010000103.1, on the reverse strand, counting down.
AGAGAACTTAACCATTTCTTTGGGAATCGCCAAGTTACAGGCGGAAAATGCCACAGACTTCGGTATCATCATGGCAGGAGCTGCGGTGGCGGCAATCCCGATTTTAATTGTATTCTTAATGTTCCAAAGATATTTTACCCAGGGTATTGCCATGGGAGCCGTTAAGGGATAAAAATGTAAATGTAAGCCGGTGGGATTCTTACAGTATCCTGTTTATTGTGCCGACTGAAATATCAAGAGGGTTGTATTAGCCCGTAAAAGGAGATAGATATGACAAATGTAGAGAAATTTCAAGGAATTTTACCGGCCTTTTATGCCTGCTATGAGGATAATGGAGAGGTGTCTGTAGAAAGAACCAAGGCCTTAGTTCGTTATTTTATTGAAGCCGGTGTGCAGGGCTTATATGTCAACGGCTCTTCCGGAGAGTGTATTTACCTTTCCGTAGAGGATAGAAAGAGCATTTTGGAAGCGGTAATGGCGGAAGCCAAGGGTAAGCTTCGTATTATTGCCCATGTGGCTTGCAACAACACCAAGGACTCCGTAGAGCTGGCTAAGCATGCGGAAAGTCTGGGAGTAGACGCCATTGCATCCATTCCTCCCATTTACTTCCGTCTGCCAAGCTACAGCATTGCGGAGTATTGGAACACCATCAGTGCGGCAGCACCCAACACCGACTTCATCATTTACAATATCCCACAGCTTGCAGGAGTAAGCCTTACCAAGGATTTATTCATGGAAATGAAGAAGAATCCCAGAGTCATCGGAGTAAAGAACTCCTCCATGCCTGTTCAGGATATTCAGAACTACAAGGCCTGGGGCGGAGAGGACTTCGTGGTTTTCAACGGCCCGGATGAGCAGTTTATCGGAGGAAGAAGCATGGGAGCCTGTGCCGGAATCGGCGGAACCTATGGGGCTATGCCGGAGCTTTTCTTAAAGATGAATGCTCTTTTTAAGGAAAATCGTATGGAAGAAGCCGGAAAGATTCAGTTTGCGGTAAATGAAATCATTACCCTGCTTTGCAGCGGTCACGGCAATATGTATGCCATGATTAAGGAAGTGCTGAAGCTTCGCAAGGGCTTAAATGTGGGCTCTGTAAGAAGTCCGTTAAGTCCTTTAACAAAGGAAGATTTGGAGATTGCAAAGAAGACTGCCAAGGTCATCGATGAGACAGTAGCGCGCTTCGTATAAAAGATTTGCCTGCTTTGTAGGGTTTCCTGGAAACTTTACAGAGCAGGCTAAAAGTGCTTTTAGGGGACATTCCCCCCGGGAGCAGCTATAGATAAACAGCATGAAAGGAAAGCAATTAAAGGAGGAAATATGGCTGGGGCAAAGACCATTGTATGTTTTGGAGATTCCAATACCCACGGTTACAACAATAAAAACGGAAAGCGTTTCAGCGAGCATGTGCGTTGGCCTATGGTTTTACAGGAATTATTAGGGGAGGAGTATTTGATACGGGAGGAAGGCTTATCAGGCCGTACCACTGTTTTTGAAGATCCCTTATACGAGGGTCTTTCCGGCGTGAGTATGATTCGTCCAATCCTTCTTACCCATGAACCGGTTTCTCTTTTGGTTATTATGCTGGGAACCAATGATGTGAAGGAGCGCTTTTCCGCAACTGCGGAAAATATCTCCAGAGGCCTGGAGCGTTTAATCCGAAAGGCTCAATCCGTGCAGGAAGCCTTTACGGAAGAAAAGCCGAAAATTCTGATTATTGCCCCCTACCCTATTGATCCGGAATATAAGGACACTATCGTAGGGAATGAAATGGGAAGAGACTGCTGTGAAAAGTCCAAAGCCATTATTCCTCTGTATGAGGCGGTGGCAAAGCGTACCGGCTGTGCCTTCCTTTCGGCGCAGGATATTCCGGGAGTGGAAAACTATCCCTACGACTATATGCATTTAAGTCCCGATGCGCATAAAGCTTTGGCGGAGCATCTGGTTAAGTGGATTCCCGATTATTTTTCAGAAGAAGGAAAGTAGGTAGCAGTATGGAAAAGCGATACTTTGCCCTGGATATCGGAGGCACCAAAACAAAATATGCCCTTTTGGGAGAAAAGGGAGAAATCCTTTCTACTTATGAAAAGGACACTGAGGCTCAAAGAGGCGGTTCTTTTATTCTGGAAAATGTTAAGGGAGAAATCCGTAGAGTTTTAGAGGAACTAAAAGGAGAACTGACGGAGGGAGCAGAAGACGGGAAAGAAGCAGCAGCAACGGTAGAGCAAAAAGCAGCAGCAACGGTAGAACAAAAAGCAGCAGCGAAGGTAGAGCAAAAAGCAGCAGCGAAGGTAGAGCATAAAGCGGAAACGAGAGCAGAGTCACTCTTAGCCGGTATCTGTATTTCCACAGCAGGAATGGTGGACGAGATAAA
>CAUUUY010000102.1:0-6225 GCA_963548305.1 uncultured Oribacterium sp. | reverse complement strand
TTGTCTTGCAATATCCACTTCCACATAGGTATTCCCTAAATCGGAGGCACCTCTTCCCGGTGCCACCGTGTCATACTCCGCTTCTCTGGAAACCGCTTCATTGGACTTTAAATTTGTAAGCAGAGCCGCTTCTTCTTTTTTTACGGAAAGAGAAAAACCGTATTTTCCCTTTAACAGAAGTACTCTTCCATCTTCCGTGTGAAAAGCTCTTTCTTTACCGGCAGTGTCGGTAAGCGCCTTCAGTTCCTTTACATAGTCCTTTAGTGCCTTTTTATTGAAATCTCCATTTTCCAACCATACGTGATATCGATCCGGAGTCAACTCCACCGCCTCCCCGGAAAAGTTGTAACGAAGAAGAGCTTGCAGGCTTTTGTTTTTTTCCTCTGCCACCGGCTTCAACTCTTCGGTTTTTGCCTCGGGCTTTTGATAAAAATCTGCCTCTCGTAAATCGATTCGGGAAGTTCCTTCCGAAATGGCCTGAATCAGCATGTTCCGGAATTTATCCCGATCAATTTTTCCGCTCCACTGCTCATCTCCCACCGCATAGCCCTTTCCGGGAATATAGGCGGTAAGAAACGCAGCCCTTGCTTCTTCATCACTGTCATGCTTTTCAAGATACTTTGTAATAAAAGCATCCAAAGCAGCTTCATCATAGTGCAGGCTTCCTTCTAAATCATAATTCTTTTTCTTTCCCAGAGAGAACAAGAGATAGAAGGAATCCGGTTTGGGAATATGAGAAAAGTCGGAATCATAACGAAGCTGAATATCCTTTCCGTAAAGATCCTCCTGATTGCCGTTTTTATCAATAATAGCAAGATGATAGGCATCCTGCCTTTTTTTTGAAAATAATTCCTGAGCTTCCTCCCTCTTTAAAAGGGAAACATCAACATTTTCAATGTAGGTTCCGGGGAAAAAGCGACCGGATAGCAGACTTAAACCAACTAAAACAATGCATACTATGGATAAAATACTTATTCCAAAGGAGCATAACAACGCTTTTTTCAATTTCAATCCTTTCTAATCGTAAAGAACCTTCATAAGACAAAGTCCCTTCGCCGGTGCCGTATAACCGGCCTTTTGCCTATCTTTTGCCTCAATAATCGAAGGAATATCAGTGGCTTTCCTTTTATGGTAGCCCACTTCTAAAAGAGTACCCACCATAATCCGAATCTGATACTGCAAAAATCCGCTTCCCTCGAAGTAAAACCGAAGCAGATTTTGACTTTTTTGGATACGAATACTGCTTATGGAACGAATGGTGGATTTCTTCATCTTGGGATTGCCGCAGAAGGATTTAAAATCCAGCTTTCCGATCAAAAACTGAGCCGCCTCCTGCATAGCCTCCAAATCCGGCTCTTCCTCCAGATGAAGCAAAATCTTTCGATCAAAAACCGGTTTTGTCCTTCCGATATAACAGGAATAGCGATAGATTTTCCCCAGGGCATTATATCTTGCGTGAAAGCGGGGACTGACCTTCCTTACGGAGACAATGGCAATGTCCTCCGGAAGATAACGATTTCCGTAATCCTGAATTTCTTCCTCGGAAAGCTCCGTATCCAAAAATACATTGGCACACATCCCTCTGGCATGCACCCCTGCATCGGTTCTGGAGGCACCGATAATCTCTACCCCCTGCTCATTTCCCGGAATTCTGGAAAAAACTCCTTCCAGCTTACCCTGAATGGTAGCTTCCTGCTCCTTCTGTTTTTCAAAGCCAAAATATCGAGAGCCCTCATAGGCAACGATAAGCTTATAATTTTCCTTCATGAATATCCTTTATAAAATCTTTTGCTTTTCAACATGATTCTGCATCATCTGCATAAAAAGCTTCACCCGATTGCTCATGGGGTAATGGTTGTTGCTGACCAGATAAATTTTACGGAAGTAGCCGTCCTTTTGCAAAGGAAAATCCAAAAGCTCCTGGTTCTTAATCGCATTTCTTGCGGCAAGACGGGAAACTATGGCTACCCCGATGCCCTCCTTAACGGAAAGTAAGATAGCTCCGGTATTGGCAAAACGGGCAACCACCTTCATTTCCTCCGGCTTTAAGCCCATCTGTGTCAAAAGATTCACCGCCTCTTTTTTCGTGCCGGAACCGTTCTCCCGCATAACAAAATCCGCCTTTCGCAAGAAAGAAAGATCCCCTTCCTTCTGCTTATTCTGGTAAAATTCCGTATTGGGTGTGACCAAAATCAACTCATCTTCATAGAAAGGCAGGAAATTGCAGTTGGACATGGGAACGATGGATCCGGAAAAAGCCAAATCCGCCCGGTGTTCCGCCACATCGGTGACTGCCCCCTTGCTGTCCGTCTCATGAATACGAAACTCTGTATTCGGGTATCGTTTACTAAAGTTTGCCAAAATGCCGGGAAGCAGGTATTGGGCCGGAATGGAGGATGCGGAAATAATAATTTCATTTACCTCTTCCTTCTCTTCATCCTTGAAGGCATTCCGAATCTTATTGGAAAGATTCACAATGTCCTTGGCATAGAGATAAATCTGCTCTCCTTCATTGGTGGTATGCACTTCTTTGGTGGTTCTGTTAAAAAGCTGTACCCCCAAATCCTCTTCCAAGCTACTGATATAAGAACTCACCGTAGGTTGGGTAAGATATAACTCCTTGGCCGTCTGTGAAAAACTTTTGTTTTTTACGATACGTACAAATGCTTCTAGCTGTTTAATATTCATGCTGCGTCTCCTTGTTGCCTTATTTGCTATTGCTTTGCAAGTTTTTTAGTAGAGAATAATGTTTTTCTCTTCTAATTCCCTTACTTCTCCTATACAGGATACCGTCGTATCTAAATTTGCCTTTTCAAAAGCTTCCAGTGCTCTTTCCTTTTCTTCCATGGGAATACTGTAAAGCAATCCTCCGGAAGACTGGGGATCAAAGAGCAAATCCTGAAATGCAGTAGAAATTCTGCTGACATCCACCTTTCCCTCCTGGAACTTCCGGTTAGCGTAAGCCCCTGCCGGAATCATGCCCAATTCTGCATACTCCAGGCTCTCCGGAATATAGGGTATGGAGGAGGAATCTAAGTGAAAAGTCACCTTGCTGGCCTCTGCCATCTCCAAAGCATGTCCCATCAAACCGAAGCCGGTAATATCCGTGCAGGCATGAACCGTAAATTGATCCATTACTTCCTTTCCCTTTCGGTTTAGAGAAGCCATGACACGGTAAGACTCCTCTTTTGCTCTTTCACTGGCAAATTCCACCTTGGCGGCGGTATTAATAATTCCTGTACCAATCTGTTTCGTTAAAAGAATACAGTCACCGGGTCTGGCTCCGTAGTTTTTCTGAATTTTCTTAGGATCTACAAGACCGGATACGGTAAGGCCGTAGAAAGGCTCATCGTTTTGAATGGAGTGACCTCCAATCAAGATGGCTCCGGCTTCTTTTACCTTATCCGCTCCTCCCTTCATGATTTCCGATAAAACATCAGGAGAAAGGCAATTCGGAAAACCGACTATATTCAAGGCTACCTTGGGAATGCCTCCCATCGCATAAACATCGGAAAGGGCATTCGCCGCTGCAATCTGTCCAAACAGGGAGGGGTCATCCACTACAGGGGTGAAAAAATCCACTGTTTGAATCATTGCCAGATCCTCTGTAAGCTGGTAAACCGCTGCGTCATCAGAAGTATCCAACCCTACCAATACATGAGGATCAAAATCAAATTTTGGAAGCTTGCTCACAACCTGAGCAAGGGTCTCCGGACCTATTTTCGCAGCTCAGCCGGAAAGTTTGGTCATCTGAGTTAATCTAAGTTTACTCATCTAGTCTCCCTTACTTAACAAAGCAGGGAAAGGTACAGAAAACCCCTTCCCTGTTATTTCTATATCAGCTTTCTATTGTACGGTTTATCTATAAAAAGTCAAGATAAGACAAGACTTTCTCGGCAATTCCATCCCAGGATAGATTCCCCATGGAAATCATTTTTGAATACTCGCTATCCATGCAAAGGGCAATCTGTTTTTCCAATCTTTCTTCAAAAATCGGAAGAGCTTCCTCCGGTATTTCATCCGCATTTTTACGAGGAGGCAACTCTACAAAATAGATCGGTGCTGTGGGAAGATTTTCCGAAAAGAATTCTTCCAGTCCTTCCAATGCTGTAAGAACCACTTTGTTTCCACAGGCTAAAGACTCAATCACCGTCATAGGAACTGCATCAAAGAACGAAGGCAGAAGAAAACAATCGGAAAATTCATACCAGGGTACCAAGTCGGCATAGTCCAAGCGACCTAAAAAGTAGATTGGATAGCTGCAGGTCTTGGCCAAAGCATATACCGCCTCCTTTTCCTCCTGATTTCCGTTATCCCCAATCATAAAGAGGCGAAAGTTCTTCCTTCCCTTTTGAGAAAGTGCTTCCAGGCTTCTTAAAAGAGAGAATACTCCCTTTTTTTCTCCCAGCTTACCGGCAAAAAGTAAGTCTTGAGCTTCTTCCTTAGTAAATATTTCTCCCGAAGCAGTTCGAATCTCTCTTCTTCTGGGAATACCCCGGGGACTGACCACATCCCCTGTGGGTAAGCCAAGAAGCTCCGAATTATAACCAATACCGATATTCACCACCTTCTCAGGCTTCACACTGTAAAGACGAAGAACCTCCTGCCTCTGTGCCTCCTTGGGTTTAATTTTTTTATCCAGCTTTTGAATGTTTCGGATAATTCTTTCCTTTTCCAAATCATGCTTTTCCATTTGACGAAGATCTGTATTATGGCAAAAAGCAAAGATAGGAATTTGGGGACACCTTTCCCTCACCAGGGCCGTAAGCAGATAAAGATGATGGCATAAAATCAAATCCGGAGAAAATACAGACAATACTTCTTCCAGCTTTTTAGAGAAGGCTCTTTCAAACTGTTCCAACATTTCCTTCGTCAAATCCTTATATCTGGTACTCTTATAAGGCATCTCATCACTCATTCCCAAAACCGGATAGGGCAATTCTTCCGATTCATAATACACCGGAAAAAAATCCACGGAGGGAATATCCGGAAGCTTATCTTCCCTGGTAACTCCGCAAATCACAGCCTGCTCTTCTCCAAGATGCTGATAAGATTTCAGAATCTCTGTCAGGTAAATACCGGAGCCCGTACTGCTGGGTTTTTGTGTAATGATACTAAGTATTTTCATCTTCCCTCCTACAAAAAAGACTGCCCGATAAAGGGCAGTCTAAACGGCAAATGCCGGAATCTTTGGCGAAGGTGTGTGAGAATCGAACTCACCTAGGATGTTCTACACACCCAACACTGGTTTTGAAGACCAGGAGGCTCACCAGGTACCTATCCACCTCCAAATGAACACTGCACACTATACCATAGAAAAAAATGTTCTGTCAAATCTCGAATAGATTCATAGGAAATCACAATAAATTTCTATAGAAAATTCCTATAGAGTAAGAAAAAGTGACAAAGCAAATTTCAAAAATTTCTAAAACAGAATTTCATGTACGGCACTGGGCTCAAGACCGGCTTCCTTACAAGCCGCCAAAGTGCTTTCCCTATTCTCCAAAGCCGTACTCCAGGCAAGTCCGCAGCCTGCGGAAATCACAGAAGGAAGGGGAATAAGTCTCCCCGGCAGGTCCTTCTCCTTTCCCAGCTTCTCCATCTGCAGAGCATCTACCGTATTATGAAAGCTTAAAATACATTGTAAAGTTTTCTCTCTCATTATGGTTTAATAATCTTATCGGACTGCATCTGTGTTTCCACAATCTCGTACATATTGGAAATAATACCTACAGCCAACTTCTCCTTAATTTTATAGTAGTCTGCACAAAGTCCGCAGGTCATAATCTTCACACCGGCTTTCTCCAGAGTCTTTAAGTCGGAAAGCACCGGAGAATCCTCTGAAGTTAAATAGGCTCCACTGTTATAGAAAACCATTGCCGTTGGCAAAGGATCCACATTACTCAAAGCGAAAACAAAGGACTTTATCAAAGTGTGTCCAAGCTCCTCTGCACCCTCTCCCATCTTGTTGGAAGAAAATACCACAGTACAAGTAGCTTCCTTCTTCTTGGATGTACCCTCCTGCTTCTTCACTTCAATACGAACCTCAAATTCTTTCTCAGAAAGCTTTTGGGAAGCTACCGCGTACTGAAATTTCTGTCCCAGTCTCTGCAAATTCTGTACTGCAGTTTCATTATCCACCAGTACGGTAAGAATTCCTTCCTGCATCTCCTCCATAGCCTTCTTTGCTTCCACCACGGGAAGAGGACAAGCCAAGCCTTTACA
>CAUUUY010000101.1:0-6233 GCA_963548305.1 uncultured Oribacterium sp. | reverse complement strand
CCTCTCTCCATTTGCTAAGGAGAATCAGGGAGGCAGCCAAGGTTTCCTTAATAGGCGCCTTTCCCATTTTTAAACGATACCCTCTTTTATGCAGAGAGTCTCCACTGGTGTCCAAACAGAGTAAAACCTCATCCTTATACAGAGAAACACGGAAGGGGTACTTGGCTCCGTGCTCCTCAAAAAAACTCTGATGATAGTAGGATGCCATCCGGTCAACCATGGCTTTCTTCATTACGGACTGAATATCTCTGGGCGAAAACAGCTTGGATTTCACGGAGCTGGCCTTGGTCACCCAGAAGGAGGCATCCTTTGGCAGATACTCTTCCAACGGAAGGGCCTTGGTACCCTGAAACAAATCCTCGTAGGATTCCGCATGGAAGGAGCCCAGCTTTAATAAAACTCTTTCCCCTGTTCTCAGGAAAATCTTGGCACGGACGATAGCCTCCGCATCTCCGATAAAATGCACCTTTCCGTCGCTAACGGTATGCACATCATAACCCAAATCCTGAATTTCTTTTTTACAGACTGCTTCCAGTCCAAAGTGGCAGGGTACCACCAGTTCCATTCTTTGCATCTTCCCTCCTATCGAAAAAGGTATGCCAAAATCCAAAGGATTACCGCTACCGCAAGTACAGGGAGTAAAATCGGTGCCAAAGCGGAAATGATTCCCGCAAAAACCGCGATAATTCCCCCGATAATCAGGAAGAAAATCACAAGAGAAATCACACAGCCTAAGGGACTGACAGGAATGATACGGGGTCCTCCTGCATTTCCAAAGGCCGACTGACTATCCTGCCGAATGTCCTCTTCTTTATATTGGGTATAGCCTGTCTTTTCCCTAAAGGATTGAGACTGTCTGCTGTCTTCTTCCGCTCCCTTATATTGTAAATCCTCTTCGTCGGAGGCATAGTTAATCTCACTTTCCGCATAACGGAAAGGAGTGCTTCTGGCCACATGATCTCCTCCCGCCTCTGCAGCATCAATAATGCTTTTTGCCAAAAGCCTTGGCTCAGAAAGGGAAGCAATAACTTCTTCCTCGGTTTTTCCACCCCGCACTTCCGTCAGGATGTACTCTTCATAAAAACGTTGTTGCTCCAGAATAACTTGTTCCGAAACATTTTGCTTTAATTCTAAAACCAGTTCCCGAATAAATTCCTCTTTCCTCACCTATTCCTCCTAAAACTCAAGCAAAGCTTGGGCTGAGCATATCTTCCTCTTTCACTTAGCTTATTTTCTCTTTAAAAGTCCAAAAGACACGGAAATATTTGTAAAGCTATAAGCTGCACTTACTCTTCTGTAATGGCAATGTGCAAATCCTTTAGTTGCTGGGGATCAAAGACCTCTGCCGGTGCATCCATCATAGCATCGGAACCGTCCTTTCCCTTCGGAAAAGCAATGACATCGCGGATGCTCTCCGCGCCCACCATCCACATCGCCAAACGGTCTAAGCCGTAGGCAAGACCTGCATGGGGAGGTACACCGTACTGAAAGGCTTCCAATAAGAAACCAAACTGCTCAGTGGCTCTTTCCTTCGTAAAGCCAAGCTTTTCCAACATTTTCTCCTGAACATGAGACTGGTGAATTCTGACAGAACCGCCACCCAGCTCCGTTCCGTTCAAAACAATATCGTAGGCCTTGGCTCTAACCTTGGACAAATCCTCTTCATCCACCAAGGGAAGGTCTTCTTCCATAGGCATGGTGAAGGGGTGATGCATGGCCTGATATCTTCCCAATTCCTCGGAATATTCAAACATGGGGAACTCGGTAACCCAGAGGAACTTCCACTGTCCCTTCTGAATTAAGTCCAAATCCTTTCCTAAAGCAAGACGTAAAGCTCCAAGGCTGTTCCATACCACCTGCTTCTTCTCATCGGATACCAAGAAGAGAAGATCTCCCTGCTCTAAGCCTGTAGCCTCTGTTAATCTCTTTATATCCTCCTCGGACATAAACTTGGCAAAGGAAGACTTTACGGAGCCGTCTTCCCCGTAGCCGAACCAGGCCAAGCCCTTAGCCTGATAGCCCTTTACCAGCTCCACATAACTGTCAATCTTCTTTCTGGGCATGGAGGCCTGTCCCTTTAAAAGAATACCCTTGACCTTACCGCCATTTTCCACGCACTGGCTGAATACGGAGAAGCCGCAACCCCGCACCGCCTCGGTACACTCCAGTAAGGGCAGGTCAAAACGAAGATCCGGCTTATCGGAACCGTAATTTTCCATAGCATCAATCCAGGTCATTCTCTGTAAAGGAAGAGAAATGTCCACCTGACAGATTTCCTTGAAAATATACTGTAAAAGTCTCTCGTTCACTTCCAACACGTCTTCCATATCCACGAAAGACAGCTCCATATCCACCTGGGTAAACTCAGGCTGACGGTCCGCTCTTAAATCCTCATCACGATAGCATCTTGCCAGCTGGAAATAACGATCCATACCGGAAACCATTAAGAGCTGCTTTAAAAGCTGAGGAGACTGGGGCAGGGCATAGAAGGAACCCTGATGCAGGCGAGATGGTACCAGGAAGTCTCTGGCTCCCTCAGGGGTGGACTTAATCAATGTAGGCGTTTCAATCTCCAGGAATCCTTCCTTGGACAAAAAGGCACGAATCAACTGGGAAAGTCTGGCCCTTGTCATAATTCTCTTCGCCAAATCCGGTCTTCTCAAATCCAGATAACGGTACTTTAAGCGTAAGTCTTCCTTGGTCTTGCTGTCTTCTTCAATGGGGAAGGGAGGCGTCTCCGCCTCTGCCAGGATTCTCAAACTTTTTGCTACCAGCTCCACAGCTCCTGTAGCAAGGCTGGCATTGGCATCCTTTCCTCTGCTTCGAAGCTCTCCTTCTACCGCAATAACAAACTCCGCTCTTAGCTTGGAGGCCTTTTCAAAAACCTCTGCACCGCATTCATTTTCCTCAAAAAGAATCTGTAGGATTCCGGAACGGTCTCTAAGGTCTGTAAAAATAAGACCTCCCTTATTTCTGGACTTCTGTACCCAGCCCATCATGCAGACCGTTTTTCCGATATACTCCTCTCCCAATTCTCCGCATCTTGCGGTTCTGTGTAAACCTCTCATTGACTCAGCCATAACTTTACCCTCTCAATCTTTTCTTGCAACAGCTTAGCGGATTCGCTTCCGGAAATATCCCATTTCCTAAAGACCTTAACTCCATTTTCCTATTTAAGCTTTTGAAAAATATTCTATAAACTCGCTGTAGCCTTCCTTGCTCAGCTGCTCCTTCTGGAATTTCTTATTTTTATTCATTTGGGAAAGCAATACCACTTCTCCCTTGGCTCGTCTGTCCATCGCATCCAGTAGAGCCTTCTTCAGCTCCTCTTCCTGCAAATCCTTCTCCAAAAGAATCGCCTTCTTCTCCGCCCTGACTTCCGAAGCCTCCCCTTCCATAAGAATGGTGATGATTCGCTCAAAGCCGATGGAAAATCCCACCGCCGGGGTATCGATACCGGTAAACTTTCCTACCATCTTGTCATAACGACCGCCTCCACCGATAGAGCCGGAAAATAATGTGGAACGCACTTCGAAAATCGGCCCGGTATAATAGCCCATGCCTCGCACAAGACTGGGATCAAAACGAAGAGGAATCTTTCCCTTTCCGGAGATTTCCACCAAATCCATAATCTTATAAAGGTTTTGGCAAACACCTTCCTCTAAAACATCCTTTAGCTTTTCCCCAAGAGAAAGGAGGTCTTCCTTCTTTCCGGAAACCTGATCCAAAAGCTCGGTATAACGGGAAATCTGCTCCTCGGAATAGCCAAGACCTGCCAGTTCCCCCTTTACCCCGTCTCTTCCAATCTTATCTTCCTTATCCAGGATAATGGAAATCTGTTCAAAATCCCCCTCCGGAAATCCTGCATAGCGTTGCATTGCTTTCAGAATTTCTCTGTCATTTACCACGATATAGAAGGGATACTGTTCTCCAAAACCGATTTCCTGTAGCAGGGTTCCCATAGCCAAAAGCAAATCTATCTCCGAAAGGAAGGAGGAATCTCCGAAAATATCAATATCGCATTGCCAAAACTCCCGAAATCTTCCCTTTTGAGGACGATCAGCCCTGAATACAGGTCCAATCTGTAAGGCCTTAAAGGGACTGGGGAGCTTCGCCTGATTCTCCGCATAAAAACGGGAAAGAGGCAGGGTCAAGTCATAGCGAAGCCCTGCATCGGAAAGGGCCTCAAAATCCCCCTTCTCAATGGCTTCCTTCAGCTTCTCCCCTCGCTTCTCCACCTTAAAAATCAGCTTTTCATTGTCTCCTCCCTGCTTACTGAGAAGATTTTCCAAATGCTCTACGATGGGGGTTTCAATCTCCGTAAAGCCGAAGCGTCCGTAAACCCGTCTGATTGCGGAAAGAATTCTCTGCCGGATGGCCATCTCCTCCGGTAAAATATCCTTCATTCCTGTTACAGCTTTTTTCTTCAATGCCATAATTCCTACTTTCTGTTCTGCAAATACTTCTGAAAATCCTCATCAATATCCAGGGTGGCAAAATAATCCGTATCCCTCTGAGCTCTTCTGATACACTTTACTGTACCGTCTTCTTTTAAGAGAAGCTCTGCACACCAAAGCTTTCCGTTGTAATTGTATCCCATGGCAAAACCGTGGGCTCCCGCATCGTGGAAGAAAAGGTAATCTCCCTTTTCCAGTACCGGTAACTCTCTGTTTTTCGCAAACTTATCATTATTTTCACAAAGAGAACCGACTACATCATAGGTCTTCGTCTCTTTTTCCTCTTCTTTTCCCAGCACCGTAATATGATGATAAGCATCATAAATAGCAGGACGCATCAGATTTGCCGCACAGGCATCCACCCCTGCATAGTGTCTGTAGGTCTCCTTAAAATGAATCACCTTGGTAATCAAAGCCCCGTAGGGTGCCAGCATAAAACGTCCCAGCTCCGTGCAAAGGCGGATATGTCCAAGACCGTTCGGTACTAATATTTCTTCAAAAACCTCCTTAACGCCCTGTCCAATCAGGAGAATGTCATTGGGCTCCTGCTCCGGACGATAAGGAATGCCGATTCCTCCGGAAAGATTGACAAAATCCAGAGAAATCCCAAGCTCCTTCTTAATCCGTACCACCAACTGAAAAAGCTGTCTTGCCAAAACCGGGTAATACTCATTGCTTACAGTATTGGAGGCAAGAAAAGCATGGATTCCGAAATGTTCTACACCCTTTTCCTTTAAAATTTTATAGCCCTCCAGAATCTGAGCCTCCGTCATACCGAACTTGGCTTCTTCCGGATTATCCATAATAGTATTGGCAATTTTAAAATAGCCTCCGGGATTAAAACGCAAACTCATGGTTTTGGGCAGGGTTCCCAGGGTTTCTTCCACTTCCGCAATATTGGAAAAATCATCCAAGTTAATGATTCCTCCCAGCTCCCTGGCAAAGATATATTCCTCTTCCGGAGTATCATTAGAGGAAAACATAATCTCCTGTCCTTTGAAACCGCAAGCCTCGGCCATGGTCAATTCCACTTTAGAGGAGCAGTCTACCCCGCAACCTTCTTCCTTTAAAATTCGTAAAATAGCAGTATTGGGGGTTGCCTTAATGGCAAAGTACTCTTTAAAGCCCGGATTCCAGGAGAAGGCCTTATACAGCTTTCGGGCAGTTTCCCGAATTCCCTTTTCGTCATACAGATAAAAAGGTGTGGGATATTCCTTGGCGATTGCTTCCACTTGTTCTTTACTTACATACGCATTTTTCATCTTTTCTCCTACTCCATACATCCTACTTTATCAATTTCGAAAAATGAGATACTCATTAAAAATAAAAAAAGTCCCTTCCTATCTTAAACATAAGGAAGGGACTTTTCAAGTGAGAATCCTGTGAAATCTTATTTAGGAACAACCATAACTCGCATAATATTTGTGCTGTTGGCAACCTGCTGCTTTAAGAGACGATTGAGTACTCCTGCAGTAATGATGCAAAGGTCTCCGGAATCCACATAGCCCATGCTCTTCAGCTCTTCTAAAGAACTTTCAAACAACTCGTCGGTGGTTTCCGCACGTCTTGCCCAGACCGGAGTTACTCCCCAGTACAGCATCATCTGTCTGGTGGTTACCTGACTGGGAGAAAGAGCGAAGATATTCGTTCTGGGACGATATTTGGCAATCATGGAGGCGGTAATTCCGGTAAGTGTCGGTGCAACGATTGCCTTGGCATGAAGCTCGTGGGCGGTGGTTACGGAAGCCGCACAAACCGCATTGCAGATACTCTCAT
>CAUUUY010000100.1:0-6383 GCA_963548305.1 uncultured Oribacterium sp. | reverse complement strand
AGAACTCAGCTGATGTCAATTGAAAAGTTGAACAATACAGGAATTAAGAGTTTAGAGAATAAGGTCAAAGAAATAGATTAGAAATCTATAAAAATTCCGGTAAATTCATGCTTATACTTTAGAGCAATGAGAATATACAATATACTCCTGCTCGTCTTCCATTTCATATTCATTTTATATCCATTTTATATCCATTTTATATCCCTTGTAGCATACTCATAGAAACGGCATCTTCAAAATTCATATTTTCAGAAAAAGTTTTTTCTTTTTTAAGTTTTTTCCTGTGGCACGAAAGGGTATACTGATAAAGTAGCTTTGAGGAGGAAATATTATGAGAAAAAATCAATTCACAGGAGCTTGTCTTGTAACGACACTCTGTTTAGGACTTGGACTTGCAGGCTGTCAGAATAAAGCAGCTACCGAGCAGAAGTCTTCCATGGCAGTTAGTGAAAATGTAGATGCCCAGAGTCTTGCGGTAAGTCCGGAAGATGCCGGTGTGTCCGTAAATATGGACAGTAATGGAGACAGCTTTAAGCCGGCAGACTATACTTTGCCGGTAAAGGATGAGTATAACTATGAATATCTGGGCTTAAAATTCAAGCTTTCCGAGAAGATTAGGGAAGCTATGAAGGCAAAAGACATCGTGATGTTGGACGATCAAAGCCCCATAGATCAGGAGCTTAAGTACGGATTGTTGAGCTTTAGCAAACTTACAGAAGAGCAGAAAAATGCGGAAGTTGCTAAGATGGGAGACGGCTACGAAAAGTGGCAGGAAAGTCTGGAAAGAATCGGCACCATCGGCATGTTTGAAAAGAGTCTTTCCGAGGAAGAAATCGGGAAGATTACAAAGTGCGACAGCCATACGAAGCTGGGAGAGTCCAAAGACGGAAAATACAGCTATTATCTTAGTGTAAATAGCACAGCGGATGCAGAGACGATAGAGGAATTGAAACAGACGACCGTAGAGATTACGGAGAAAAAAGAACGTCCGGAAAACGGCTTTGTTTTGTCCGAAAAGTCTGACTTGGAAAATACCATGGCTTTTTCCACCGATTCCCAAAATGTAGCTACTGACTTAAGCAATCTTCAGACGATGGACATTGATGGAAAGGAATTCAGCGGAAAGGATTTTTCCGACTATGATCTCACCATGGTCAATGTTTTTGCCACCTGGTGCAGTCCCTGTGTGCAGGAAATTCCGGATCTTGCGGAAATTCAGAAGGAAATGAAGGACAAGGGTGTCAATATCGTTGGGGTGGTAACGGACACGGTGGACCAGACCGGAGAAAATCAGGAGGCTTTGGAGAAAGCGAAGCTGATTCGGGAAAGAAGTAAGGCGGAGTATCCCTTCTTAATTCCGGATAAGAGCAATTTCAACGGCAGACTCAGCGGGATTCAGGCCTTTCCGGAGACCTTCTTTGTGGATAAGAAGGGACAGATTGTAGGAGAGACCTATTCCGGTTCCCACAATAAGAAGGCTTGGTTGGAAATCATTGAAAAAGAACTGGCTAAAGTAAAGAAGTAAAGGGGAAATATGAAACAGAAAATTTTAAAGTCCCGGTTGACTTCCCTGATTCTTCTTTGTATGGGCATCACCATGATCTATGTGGGAGTTCATCGGGGAGAGGCACTGGTGGTAATGAACAAGGCAATCAAAGTATGTATGGAGTGTATCGGCATTGGATAAGTTAAAAGAATTCATCAACGGAAAATCAAAAAAAGATAAATATAAAGCAAGAAACAATGTACGACACATCTTCCAATCCTTTTGGTTTTTAGTGACCAACTCCTTCTTTGAGGGATTTAAAACAGGAAAAATCTATAGTGGAGAATTAAAGAAGCTTTGCGTTCCCGGAATGAATTGCTACTCCTGTCCGGGGGCCAAGGGCTCCTGCCCCATCGGTGCCCTCCAGGCGGTGATTGGCAGCCCGAATTACAAGTTCAGCTACTATGTGGTGGGCTTTCTCTTTTTCGTGGGCGCGCTGATAGGAAGGGGCGTTTGCGGATACCTCTGCCCCTTTGGTCTGGTACAGGATTTACTGCATAAGATTCCCTTTGTGAAGAAGATAGAGACATTTAAGTGGGATAAGCCTTTACGAAAAGCAAAATATCTTATCTTACTTATCTTCGTCATTCTCCTTCCTCTGTTTTTGGTGGACATTATAGGACAGGGAGCACCTTATTTTTGCAAACTGATTTGTCCCGTGGGAATGCTGGAGGGGGGGATTCCTCTGGTGTGGATGAATACAAGTATGCGGGGAGCCGTAGGCTTTCTTTATGCATGGAAGGGCTTGATTTTGCTTCTGACCATCCTCCTTTCCATAATCATTTACCGCCCCTTCTGTAAGTATATCTGTCCCCTGGGCGCGATTTATTCTCTCTTTAATTCCGTGTCCTTTTTCCGTTATACTTTGGACCATCAGAAGTGTATTCACTGCGGAAGATGTAAGGCGGTTTGCGAGATGCAATGTGATCCGGTACAAAACTGCAATGATTTGGAGTGTATCCGTTGCGGAAAATGTAAGAACGCCTGCCCGGTGGACGCCATTGCCTGCGGGGTCACCAATGTGGATGTGCCCGAAGAAGTAAAGGCAAAGGCCTAGGGACGAAACTTAATCCATGGATTTGGAAAGGATAGCTGAAGGAAATCAATCCAAGGATTCGAAAGGAATAGTGGGGGCGATATGTTTATTTTGGAATTAAATCAGGAAGGCCTTGGGACGGAAATCGGCTTATTTCAAACGATTAAAGAGGGAAGAGCCTTTATTTCCCAAGTGGAAGGCTATCAATATAAGGGAGAAGAGGGATTTGTCTATGAAATGCTGGACATTCGGAAGCTTCCGGAGTATATGGAGCTTCAATACAACGGACATATTGTTCCTCTTACGAAATTTATGTTTACCGGAGAAGGTGAGATAGACATTTTCTGGAAAGAGCTACCGGACTTAAGTACCCCCGGAAAGGGCATGGTGGAGGGAGCAACCAGAGTGGACGCCTACTCCATTGAGAACCGGGATCTGAAGGACTATATTGCAAGACGGGAAAGTCAGTACCGAAAAGTCAAAGCATTTTTGGAAGCAAAGGGCTATGAGGCAGATAGAGCCTACTTTGGTTCGGAAGACGGGGAAGCGATGCTCTATAGAAAAAAAGGGAGTGAAGACTGGCATTTTCTTACCCACATGGATCCCGGTTTTATTGAGGAAGAGGATTTTCAAAGCCTCTTGGAGTAGGAGAAAATCTTCGGAAAGCCAGAAGAAAGCTCCACGTAAAATGAGCTATGTGGAACTGTGCATCTGTAGCTTTGTTGAACTGCGTATATTTCTTGCACTTTTCCCCTTTAAGCTTTATAATCAAGAAACGCTCTATGATTAGGAGCTTTTTTTGTGGAAAAATTTAGAGCGAGACGAAAAAATTTGAGGTTTAAAATGAATGAAGTATTCGTCATGAAAGGGGGCAATCCCCTTCGTGGAGAGGTAGTCATCAGCGGGGCAAAGAATGCAGCACTGGGTATTGTGGCAGGAGCCCTTCTTACCGACGAAGAAGTAATTATAGAGAATCTTCCCGATGTTCGAGATATAAATGTTATGCTGGAGGCTTTAAAGGCCATCGGAGCGAAGGTGCACCGCATAGAAAGTCATGTGGTGTCTATTCAGGCGGATCAATTGTCTATGAAAAGCGTAGACGACGATGCGATTCGCCGTATTCGTGCGTCTTATTATTTTATCGGGGCACTTCTGGGAAAATACCATCAAGCCAAGGTGGCCTTACCCGGAGGCTGTGCCATCGGGGAAAGACCCATTGACCAGCATATTAAAGGCTTTACCGCCTTGGGAGCCGAGGTGGAAATCTCGGACGGCTATTTTGTTGCAAAGGCGGAGGAGCTTGTAGGACAGCATATCTATCTGGATGTGGTGTCCGTAGGGGCAACCATTAACCTGATGCTGGCTGCGGTTTTGGCGGATGGACAGACGATTATTGAAAATGTGGCCAAGGAGCCTCATATTGTAGACGTAGCCAATTTCTTAAACAGCATGGGGGCCAACATTCGTGGAGCCGGAACAGATACCATCCGTATTCGCGGGGTGGAGCGTTTGCACGGCACCACTTATGGAGTAATTCCGGATCAGATTGAAGCCGGTACCTTTATGTGTGCAGCAGCCGTTACCCGAGGAAATATTTTGATTAAAAATATCATTCCTAAGCACATGGAATCCATTGCCGCAAAGCTTCGGGATATGGGAAATACCGTCTACGAAGGAGACGAGGAAATTCAGGTCATCGGAGGAGAAAAGCAGAGGGGCACCAAGATTAAGACTCTTCCCTACCCGGGCTTTCCCACGGATATGCAACCCCAGATTGCGGTTACTCTGGCATTGTCAGAGGGCAAATCCACCGTTACCGAGTCGATTTTTGAAAATCGTTTCTTATATGTAGAGGAATTAAAGAAAATGGGGGCGGATATCACTGTAGAAGACAGAGTGGCCACCATTTTGGGAAAAGAAAAATTACAGGGAGCAACCCTTCATGCCTTGGATTTACGTGCAGGAGCCGCTCTGGTTCTGGCCGGCCTTGCCGCAGAAGGAATCACGGTGCTGGAAGACATAGGATATATCCGAAGAGGCTACGAGTTCTTCGAAAAGAAGCTGATGAACTTAGGTGCCAAAATCATTTTAGCGAAAACGGAAGAAGAAGTGGAAGCCTTCCGAAGAGAAGCATAATCACAGGAGTCGGTAAAGATATAGAAAGCTGTATGAACACTATTCTGTCTTTACTGCCTCCTGTTATTTTTATGCTTTTCCGGAAGATTTAGCTCTCTTCGGAAGATTTGCTTCTCTTTGGAAGGCTTACTTTCCGGAGGAAGTCTTCCGTAATGGTTTTGTAGGAAAACCGGGAGGGAAAAGAAAAAAGTTCTACGCCGAATTATGCTATAGTAAGGGCAAAAAGAAGAATAGGAGAAGAGAAACGATGGAGAGAAGTTTTACAGACTGGATACTGATTGCTCCGCGAGGGATATGTATTAAGAATAAAAATATTGGAAATAGCCTGGGAGGAAGCCTGCTACAAAGCTTGGCTTTTCTGCTTTTTACACTTCTTTTTTCCCTGAGCTTTTTTGCAGGGAATTCCGCCTATGCTTCAAACCTAGCGGGACCCGGTGTGAAAAGCCTTTCCTCTCAAAAAGAGTTAAGGGCGGTTTGGTTTTCTTATCTGGACTGGATGAATATGCCGAAGGAAGAGCAGGCCTTTCGGGCAGAGGCGGCCAAGGTCATGGACAATTTGCAGAAGAACGGTTTTCAGACCCTCTTCCTCCATGTGCACAGCCATTCCGACAGCTACGGGAAGAAAATGACGGTTTTCCCCTATTCTAAATTTATGCCGGGAAATGGCAGTTTTGACCCCTTGGAGATTATGATTTCCGAGGCAAAGAAAAAGGGCATTTCCGTCCATGCCTGGTTTAATCCCTACCGTGTCAGCAGTTCCATGTCCAAGTGGGAAAATATTCCTGAAGACAGCATTGTGAAAAAATGGAGCAGAACCTCCGGAGAAGAAAGAAATGTGCTTCTTCATGAGGGGCAGTATTACATTAACCCCTCCAGGGCGGCAGGAAGAGAGGCACTTCTGGCCTCCATTAAAGAGCTATTGGATAACTACGCCGTGGACGGTATTCATTTTGACGATTATTTCTATCCCAG
This sequence comes from uncultured Oribacterium sp., assembly GCA_963548305.1. Classification (GTDB taxonomy): domain Bacteria; phylum Bacillota; class Clostridia; order Lachnospirales; family Lachnospiraceae; genus Oribacterium. Next base: position 693 of record CAUUUY010000100.1, on the reverse strand, counting down.
AGTTTCCTTGACAGAAGAGGGAAAACGCTTTGATGAGCCGGAGTATGAGGAGGCGAAAAGACAGGGAGAGACAGGGAGCTTGACAGAATACCGGAGAAATCAGGTATCTTTATTGTTAAAGCAGGTACATAGCCTGTGTAAAGAAAGAGGAGTGGTATTCGGTGTAAGCCCGGTGCCAAATCTGCAAAGTCTTCGCTCTTCGGTGTCGTATTTCCTGGATGTGGACAAAATTATGGCCTCCAAGGACTATATTGATTACATCATGCCCCAGATGTATCACGGCTTTAGGGCGAAAAACGGAAAAGGGCAGGAAGCCCCCCATGCCTATATGCGAAGCCTTGGAGACTGGGTGAACTTAACAAATTCCACTGGAAATCAGGTGGAACTCATGCTAGGCTTAGGACTGTACCGAGCAGGAAGCAGCGTTTGGGACGGAAATCCTGTATCGGAGTGGTTTACGGAAAGTGATATATTAAAAAGACAGGTGGAAGAAGCCAGAAAGACAGGCATTGTAAAAGGCTATGCAGTATTTGCTTATCAGAATCTTTTAGAGGAAAGAGCCCAAAGAGAGCTTGGTAATCTGAGAAGCGTATTTCAAAACTAGTATCTGGAATACTGTAGGATTTTACAAGAGTATGAAAGTCAGGCAAAAGTCAGTTCTGTTTGTTTTTGAGCTTCAGGATAGTAATGTCT
>CAUUUY010000099.1:0-6459 GCA_963548305.1 uncultured Oribacterium sp. | reverse complement strand
AAAAAGAAAGCAACCCGCTACTACATGGACGAATTTCATCTTCTGCTTCGTGAGGAACAGACCGCCGCATACAGCGTTGAAATCTGGAAGCGTTTCAGAAAATGGTCAGGAATCCCGACAGGGATCACGCAGAATGTCAAGGATTTGCTTTCCAGCCGCGAGGTAGAAAATATCTTTGAAAACAGTGACTTTGTGCTGATGCTTAATCAGGCGGTAAGCGACAGAAATATCCTTGCAAAGCAGCTTAATATTTCTCCACAGCAGATGAAATATGTAACCCATACGGAATCCGGCGAAGGACTTCTCTTTTACGGAAATGTGATCCTGCCATTTGTAGATCACTTCCCGAAAGATACAAAGCTCTACAAGGTCATGACGACAAAGCCGGAGGAAGTGAGCAGCGAATGAAGAAACTGACGCATTTCAGCCTGTTTACCGGAATCGGAGGAATCGACTTTGCGGCGGAGGCCGCAGGCTTTTCTACTGTTTGTCAATGCGAATGGGCGGACTTTCCGACTGCCGTATTAAAAAAGCATTGGCTGGAGGTTCCGCGTTTTCAGGATATTACCACAGTTACAAAGGAGGCATTTATTGAAAAAACAGGACAAGACAGCATTACCCTCATATCCGGAGGCTTCCCGTGTCAGCCCTTTTCCGCCATCGGAGCAAAGAAGGGCTTTACAGACCCCCGTTATCTCTGGCCGCAGATGTGCAGAGTTATTAAAGAACTGCGCCCCCATTTCGTGCTTGGCGAAAATGTTGCTAACTTCATCAATATGGGGCTCAACAAAACGATCATTGACTTGGAAAAAGCAGGATATGCCGTTTGGACATTCGTACTTCCTGCTTGCAGCGTCGGCGCGTGGCATGAACGCAAGCGAACTTTTATCGTGGGGGCAGATGTTTCCTACGCCCCTTGCTTCCGACACAGGAACGCGTCCGAAAGTGCCGCAGGTAGTCCTATCCCCTGCGGGCTCCTTTCGCAGAAAGAAGAAAACGGGGCACTGGTCGGCGAATCTTTCAGAGGCAATTTATTATCTGGAAAAGGATGCAGCTCCCAATCTTCGCTTCAATCCGGAGTGGGCAGAGTGGCTGATGGGATTCCCGAAAGCATGGACGGAAATTTCCTCTGGATAACGGAGCCCACGGACATACCGAGGCTTACGGAAGATAAGAAAGACAGAGTAAAGCGCTTAAAGGCTCTTGGTAATGCCGTCGTTCCCGCGCAGGTTTACCCGATACTTAAATACATTGCGGATATTGAGCTTGGACGCTGCAAAAGCACTTGCGTCTTTTCAGGAAAGGAAGGTGATGCACTTTGAAAGAACCGCTAAAGCCCCGCGATAAGTACAGGCAAAAAATGAGCCGGGATGGACTTTTAAGAGAAAACATGACAACCGGAGAAACGGAAAATGTATCAAGCAGAGTAAACGAAAATTCACAGCCGGATAATGCGATAAATGAGGATGTTACTTCGGAGAAGATCCAGAAAAGAAAATCCTCAAGGCTTACCTTTACCGAGGAAGAAAGAAATATCCCGGAGCTTCAAAGGTATATCAAAAAATCCGATCAGGCGGCGGACCGTCTGGATAAGGCAAGGGATAAAATACCAAAGAAAAAGACCCTTTCCTTTGACCGTGAGTTTGATGAAAGATCAGGCAAAGGAAAAACGAGGCTTCACTTTGAAGAAAAGGAAAAGCCCATAGTCTCCGGTAAGTCTGCAAATCCTCTTTCTCCTGCCCTTAATAAAGCAGGCGCTTTTGTGCATAAGAAAATCCATGAAACGGAGCATGACAACGCAGGCGTTGAAGCAGCCCACAAAACCGAAAAAGCCGCTGAAAGACTTGGAAGATACAGCGTGAGAAAAGCAAGAGAAAATTACAGAAATCAGAAGCTAAAGCCTTACCGCAAGGCAAGGAAAGCGGAAAAAGCCGCTGAAAAGGCAAATGCAAGGTATTTCTATAAGAAAGCCATGTATGAAACCCCGAATCTCTCATCTGCAAACCCCGTTAGCCGTATGTGGCAGAAAAGGAAGATAAAGAAGAAGTATGCGGCGGAGCTTCGTAAGAAAGGTAAGGACGCGGCAAAGGCAGCAAGGACATCCGCAGAGAAAACAAAACAGGCAGGCTCTTTTATCATACGCCACAGACGAGGGCTTGCCCTTATCATTTCCCTGCTTTTAATCTTCATTCTGATCTTTACCGGCTTATCGTCCTGCTCCTCTCTTTTATCGGGAGGCTTTAACGGAATTTTAGGCACAAGCTATACATCCGAGGACAGCGATCTTGTTGCGGTGGAAAACGCCTATGCTGCTATGGAAAATGAGCTGCAGGGAAAAATAGACAATGTAGAAAGGGATCATCCGGGCTATGACGAGTACAAATATGAGCTTGACGGTATCGGACATAATCCCCATGAGCTTGCTTCCATTCTTACGGCAAAGCACCAAAGCTATACCCTTTCCAAAGTGCAAGCGGACTTACAGAAGATTTTCACAAAGCAGTATTCTTTGACATTAAAAGAAGAAATCGAGGTGCGCTACAAAACAGAAACCCATACCGATCCGGACACCGGAGAAACCACGAAGGAAGAAGTCCCGTATAACTATTACATTCTTCATGTAAAGCTGAAAACGACGCCCCTTTCCGATATTGCAAAAGGAATTCTAAATGAAGAACAGTTAAAAATGTACCGCGTCTACCTTGAAACCAGCGGAAACAAGCCCCTTGTCTTTGGCGGAGGCTCCCCTGACGGCAGTGCTTCGGAGGATTTAAGCGGCGTTCATTTTGTGAACGGCACTCGCCCTGGAAATCCGGAGCTTGTAAACCTTGCAAAGAAGCAGGTCGGAAATGTAGGCGGTTATCCTTATTGGAGCTGGTACGGCTTTAACGGCCGCGTGGAATGGTGCGCCTGCTTTGTATCTTGGTGCTACAACAAGGCAGGAAAAAGCGAACCGCGTTTTGCAGGCTGTCAGTCGCAGGGCGTTCCTTGGTTTACCTCACGCGGTCAATGGGGAGCAAGAGGCTACAAAAATATTGCACCGGGCGACGCCATTTTCTTTGACTGGGACGGCGACGACGGTGCCGATCATGTGGGAATTGTCATCGGAACGGACGGAAGCCGTGTTTATACCGTTGAAGGAAATTCAGGCGATGCCTGCAAGATTAAAAGCTATGATTTAAATTCAGGTTACATCAAAGGCTACGGCCTGATGAACTGGGATTAACAAAAAATGAAAGGAGAACAACATTTATGCAAAACAAGAAAGTCCTGAAAATCGAAAAGGAAATCCAAAAGACCCGTGAGAAAATCACGAAGCAACAAAACAAGCTGAAAGAGCTTGAAATGCAGAAAACAGAGGCGGAAAATCTTGAAATCGTGCAGATGGTAAGGTCGCTTCACATGACCCCTGCCGAGCTTTCCGTATTTTTGGCAAAGGGCATAATCCCCGATGATACGCCTGTAAGTGAAAATGAATCTATGGAGGATTTGGAAAATGAAGAATAAAATCATGATAAGAATAATGACAGCTCTCTTTGCCGCCCTGATCCTTATGGGCGGCTTTTCCATTCCCGCCTATGCAAACGGAGGCGGTGAGGCCACCAATGACAGCAATGTAAAAACAGAGGAAAAGAAAGAAGAAAAAACGCCCCTTACCCCGGACGGCAACATGAGCCTTGTGGATAATGTCAAGGGCGATGCCGCAAAGGATAAGGAATTTATCATTGTAAAAAGCAAAGGCGGAAACTATTTCTATATCGTAATCGATCATGCGGCGCAGGGAGAAAATACGGTTCACTTCTTAAATCAGGTAGACGAAAAGGATTTGCTTTCCATTATTGATGAGAAAAGCAGCTTAACTGAAAAGCCGGAGCTTCCAAAGCAGGAAGAAAAGAAAGAACCGGAGACAGAAAAGCCAAAACCGGAAGAAAAACAGGAGAAAAAGAATCCTGCCGGAATGATTGCTTTATCCCTCATTCTCATTCTTGGACTTGCAGGCGGAGCCTTCTATTATTTTAAGTTCCTAAAACCGAAGCAGGATATAAAGGGAACGACCGACCTTGACGAGTTTGATTTTGACGATTACGAGGAAGATTTTACGGAGGAAGATAACGAGGACGGCGAGGAAGCTTTAGAAGAAGCAGAGCCGGATGAAACAGTATGACATGGTTTACAGACAGTATCTATGAACGACTGATGACGGAAAAGCCCAAATGCGGGCGGCCTGAAAAAGAGCCGCCTGCTTCTTTTTCCTCAAAATGTGAGGGCTGCCCTTACAGGGGAAAGTCCCCATGCATCGGTTACTGTATCAGGAAAATAAAAGAAAAAAGCGAACCGGAGCTTTAGAAAGGATTAGATATGAAACTTATTATATGTGAAAAGCCGAGTGTCGGAATGACAATCTCTTCCGCACTTGGAATCGAAACGAAAAAAGACGGATATATGGAAAGCGAGGACTTTCTTGTGTCTTGGTGCATCGGACACCTTGCAGAGCTTTCCGCGCCGTCCTGTTACGGAAAGTGCTATGAAAAGTGGAGCCTTGAAGCCTTACCCATCCTGCCTGAAACATGGCAGCTTACCGTATCAAAGGATAAGGAAAAGCAATTTTCTATTCTAAAGGCACTTCTTTTTAGAAAGGATGTTACCGAGGTTATAAACAGTTGCGACGCCGGGCGCGAGGGAGAACTCATTTTCCGATTTGTTATGGAAAAGGCAGGCTGCAAGAAGCCTGTAAAAAGGCTTTGGATTTCTTCAATGGAAGAAAGTGCGATCCGAAAAGGCTTTGAAAATCTAAAGGACGGAACGGACTATGACAGCCTTTATAGATCCTCTCTTTGCAGAGCAAAGGCGGACTGGCTTGTCGGAATCAATGCAACCCGCCTCTTTTCCCTTTTATATAACCATACCCTAAATGTAGGACGGGTGCAGAGCCCAATCTTAAAAATGCTGGTGGATCGAAGCGAGGCGATTACAAATTTCAAGAAAGAAAAGTATTACCATGTCCGCCTTGCTTTAGATGGCGCGGAAGCTATAAGCGATAGATTTTCAAGTAAGGAAGCGGCAGAGAAAGTTGCAAAGACCTGCAAAGGAAAAAGTGCAGTCTGCACTTCTCTTACCTCTGAAAAGAAAGAAGCGCTGCCGCCGAAGCTCTTTGACCTTACCGCACTTCAAAAGGAAGCAAACCGCATTTTCGGTTACACCGCAAAGCAGACCCTTGACCTTGCACAGAGCCTTTATGAAAAGAAGCTTCTAACCTATCCGAGAACGGACAGCAATTACTTAACGGACGATATGAAAGAAACGGCGGAGGCGGTTATCCGCACTCTTTTATCAAAGTTTTCCTTTATGCAAAGCATGGAATTTACACCGGAGATTATAAAACTTCTTAACAGCAAAAAGGTATCGGATCACCATGCCGTGATTCCTACAAGGGAACTTGAAAAAACGGAACTTTCCATGCTTCCCGAAAGTGAGCGAAATATTCTCTTTCTTGCAGGTGCAAGGCTTCTTATGGCTTGTGCCACTTCCCATATTTATGAAACGGTTACGGCGGTGTTTTCCTGTGAAAATCATACCTTTACGGCAAAAGGAAAAACGGTGCTATCTTCCGGCTGGAAAGAAATTGAAACCCTCTTTCTTATGAGCCTGAAAGAAAAGCAAGCTAAAGAAGATGAAAAAGAGCTTCCGGCATTTTGTGAGGGAGAAAGCTTTGAAGGCTTTTCTATAAAAGTTACGGAGCATGACACACTTCCCCCAAAGGCATACACGGAAAGCACGCTTCTATCTTCTATGGAGCGTGCAGGAAACAAGGAAACCACAGAGGATGCAGAGCGTAAAGGCTTAGGTACTCCCGCCACCCGTGCAAGTATCATTGAAAAAATCATCAAGGCAGGCTTTGTTATAAGAAAGGGAAAGCAGCTTATCCCGACTAAAGACGGAATAAACCTTATCTCCGTACTTCCAAAAACCCTGACCTCTCCGCTTCTTACGGCCCAGTGGGAAAACGAGCTTTCAAGGATTGCAAAGGGAGAAGCGGATGCGGACAGCTTTATGGAAAAGATAGAAGCCATGACAAAAGAGCTTGTAGAAAATGCGGACACTGAAAAAGTAAAAGCAGAACTTTTTAAGCAGGAAAAAACCGTAATCGGCTTATGCCCGCGCTGCCAAAATCCTGTTTATGAGGGAAAGAAAAACTACTATTGCAGTAACAGGGATTGCAGCTTTTCCATGTGGAAGAATGATCGCTTCTTTGAGGATAGAAAAATCACCTTTACACCAAAGATAGCGAAAGCACTGCTCAAAGATAAGACAATAAAGGTAAAGGGCATCTACTCTTATAAAACAGGCAAAACCTATAACGGAAATGTGGTTCTTTGCGATACCGGGGACAAGTATGTGAACTATCGTATTGAGATAGAGAAGAAGAAAAAAGAAGAATAGCAAGCATAGGAAAGGGGT
>CAUUUY010000098.1:0-6488 GCA_963548305.1 uncultured Oribacterium sp. | reverse complement strand
ATAGTCTCCCTTATGGAGCTCCGTCAAAGAACCGATATGGAGACTTTCCACCTGCTTTTTCTTCCGGCGTTTTCTTCCTGCAAGACTTTGCCCATACAGGTCCTGCTCCGTCATTACCAGAAGCTTTTCCTTGGGCAAATAAAAGCCCTTTCGAAGATATTGCGGCAATACCCTTATGCTTCCCGCATTTTCCCTGTCCTCTCCCTCTTCTCTGTCTTCGGACAGTCTATCCGGACAATAGGCGGAAAGCCCCTCCTGTCTTAACTCTTCCGCCAGACGGGAGGCCCTGCTTTGAGAAGGAGAATACAAAGAGATCCGCACCTTCTCCTTCTTATACTTTTCCATATCCCCTTTAAACTGGGCAAACTGCTTGCCGTAAAAGGGGATTTCTCTACATTCTACAGAAATGGATTTTAGCGGATTTTCAAAGACCTCCCCCCATTCGGAAAGTCCTCCAAGGCTTGAGAAGAAGAAAATGGGACGGGAAGCACATTCCTCCATGAGAGTCCTAACAGAGAAAAGGTCTAATGGCCTTTGGTCCTTCTCCCTGTTCTCCGATTCCAAAATGGAGTTGATCCCCTCTTCTACGTTCTTTCTTCCTTTAACGCCCTTCTTTTTGCTTATGGCCTTATCTTCTACCTGATTTGTTTCCGCTTCAGCCCTTTGGGAAAAGTAGGCGATAAATTCCTCCTCTACCCTTTTTCCTTCTTCCAAAACCCGCACCGGCTCATCCACAATCACCAAACAATCCTTAGGAAGATAATCCAAAAGAGAAAAAGCCTTTAAGGAAGAGGGCTTTCCCTGCTCGGACACCGGATAAATATTGGCTTCCTCCACCTGTTCCAAAGAACGCTGGCTTTCCAAAGAAAAATACCGAAGACTGTCCACCTCATCATCAAAAAATTCTATTCTAAGAGGCTCCTCCATTTGGTTGGAAAAGACATCCAGGATTCCTCCCCTAAGGGAATACTCTCCTCTGCTCTCCACCTGGTCTACCCTTTGATATCCAAGAGAATGAAGACTGTCTTGCAAACTCTCCAGAGAAAGAGTCTGTCCCAGCTGCACCGTAAACACAGCCTGGCGGAAGGCATTTTTTCCCTCCAACTTTTCCAGCATAGCCGGAAGAGTAGTCACCAGCACGCCCTCTTCCTCCTCCACCAGCTGCCTAAGGCACTCACTTCGCTCTCTACTGATATAGTTTCCTCTGGTATCCGCCTTATAAAAAAGGTAGTCCTTCGCCGGAAAAAGCAGGCAATTCTCCGCAAAGATTTTACCGTCCTGCAAAATCTCCTTTGCCCGCTCCTCCGTCTTACAAAGGTAAAGAATCCATTTTCCCCTAAAACCAAGAGCCAAGAGAGACTTTAGGGAGTCGGAAATTCCCTCCACAAACAAGGGCTCCTTCTTCTCCAAAGCCTCCGTAAGTTCAAAAAAAATCCGGGTTTTACTCGCCGGATTTTTTGGTAGAAGAATGCCCTCCTCCGGCATTTTTTCCAGATTATGCATCAGCCTCTTCCTTTCCCTTCTTCTTTTGGTTGAACTCGTTCATGGCCTGATCAATGCCCTTTTCCACAATGGCAATGCAGGCTTTTGCCGCTCTCTCATAGGCATCTTCCATCTCCGCCTGTTCCGCCTTGGAAAATGGAGAAAGAACATGGTGGGCAAGGTCTTCCTTCTCTCCCTTGGCACCCACCCCTAAACGGATCCTGGGAAACTCTTCACTATGCAGGTGGGCGATAATGTTTTTCAGCCCGTTATGCCCTCCGGCAGAACCCTTCTTTCGGATGCGAATGTCTCCGGGGGCAAAGGAAATCTCATCGGAAAGTACCAGAATCTGCTCCTTGGGAATCTTAAAATACTGAGCCAGAGGCACGATGGATTCCCCGGAAAGATTCATATAGGTTAGGGGCTTTAAAAGAAGTACCTCTTCGCTGCCGATTCTGGTCTTGGTATAGGCACCACGAAATTTTGTGCTTTCCAAAGACAGATTTCCCAGTTCCTTACACAATACGTCTATCACCGCAAAGCCAGCATTATGTCTGGTGCCAACATATTTTTTCTCCGGATTCCCTAATCCTGCAATTAACCACATTTTCTTCCCTCTCTCTATTCTTAAGCTCGATTAAAGCACAAGGCGTATTATAGAGGGTTTTTCCAAACGAATCAAGGTGGAAGGGGACTGTAAGAATCAATAAGCCACGCTCTGATGCAGTATAGACCTGTAAGTGGGGCACGCTCCCGCTAACCTCGCCTCGTAGCGAAGAACTATAAGCGATATAGAGCCACGCTCTGATGCAGTATGGACCTGTAAGTGGGGCACGCTCCCGCTAACCTCGCCTCGTAGCGGATACTAAGCGAAAAACACAGTTTCTGTGTTTTTCGCAAGTACCGACGGGCTCAGATTGCCCCTTTTACAGGTCTATACTGCATCAATCGCTTTAGCTTTGAGATGCTTATAGTACTTCACTGCTCTTGTGCTCAGTAAGTTCGGCGAACCAGATTGCCCTTTTACAGGGATATGCTGCATCAGGCGCTTCAGCTTTAGTATTCTTATAGTTCTTCACTGCTCTTGTGCTCAGTAAGTTCGGCGAACCAGATTGCCCTTTTACAAGTCCATACTGCATCAATCGCATCAGCTTTGGTATTCTTATAGTTCTTCACTGCTCTAGGGTTCAGAGAGTATGTCGCGAGCAAATTACCACTTTTACAGGTCTATGCTGCATCAATTACTTCAACTGTTGGAGTCTTATAATACTTCACTGTTAAAGCAGTTCCGCCTCAATATTTAAAGCCTCAAAGGCTTCTTTTACCTTGTCAAAATTACTGCTCATAAGGGTTGCTTTTTTCAGGTTTGGAAATTGCTGTAGTTCTGCCAATGTTATTTCGTTTAAGTCAAAACTGTCGTCTTCTCCATCCCACTGGGGAATGATGTTCATATACATATCATTTCCGCCGTCCATATAGAGCATCTCCACATAGGGTGCAAGCTTTTTTGGAATTTCCATTTCCTTAAAGAAATTCAACACTGGTTCTATAATGGTATCACTGTCCGTATCAATCTTTTCACCTTGGTATTGTTCGGCAAAATCATAAAGATCAAATTCCGGCTTCAGCAAATGCAAATCATACATCAAGACTTGAATAATCGCTAATTTGAAATTCAAAGTATCAAAATGGAGAATATTTCCTTCATTTTCCTCATGAAAGCTTGTCAAAACCGACTCTTTGCCATCAGGATTTTCTCTACCGGTTACAAGCTTAGCCAGTTCAGCTTTAAGATAATTATTTTTATAGGTAAAAGCAACAGTCAAAGGGATTATAAAAACAGGTAACAACACAATGATTCCTGTAAGAGCAAGACCTTGAGAGTGATTTCCTGTATGTCCGCCTTCCGAAATGCGATTCAAAAAGTCTGCTATCTTCGTAAAGATTTCTCCTCCAACCACAAATAGCAAAAGGAACTCTAAAGTCACTAAGCCCAAAATGATAATCATCATTTTCTTAGCCAGCTTATCACATATTTCTATTTTTCTTTCTATGCTGATGGATTCAGCACCGGGTATATTGGAAAACCACTTTTCCGCTCTTTCCTCTCTTGTCATAACAAATCTCCTGTGCAAATATAACTTCCCCCTAATTTTGCAACAGTATTATACAAAATTCATTTTATTTTCCCTATAACAAAAGTCTCATACCCTTTACAAATCCTCCGCGACAAATTGAAGGGCTTAATAAGCCACCTAATGCAGCATAGGTCTGTAGGTAGGGCAGTCTTAGCCCGTCATTACTTGTCGAAAGTGAGGAAGTGAAGGACTGTAAAAAACAACAGTTGAAGCGACTGATGCAGCATATCCCTGTAAAAGGGGCAATCTGAGCCCGCCGGTACTTACTGAAAGCGAGTAAAGCGAAGCTTGAAGTTAGTACCGTTGCGAAGGCGAGGTTAGCGAGAGCGTGCCCCACTTACAGGGATATGCTGCATCAGAGCGTGAATTTTATAGCTTATAGTCCTCCACTGCCCTAGAGCGCAGTAAGTTCGGTGAACCGGATTGCCCTTTTACAGGTCTATGCTGTAGCAGCGCCGGCAACTTTATTCTTCACCGCCTTCTTTTTCTTTTCTGCGAAAATCAATACTCTATCCAAAATGCCTAAAAGAGAGGGCATGAGGAAGATTACGAAGAAGAGAGAGCATACAGCGCCTCTTCCAATCAATTTTCCCAGCTGTCCGATGGCAGGGACGGAGGAGATAAAGGAAATCACATAGCCTACCACCGCAAGGATGGTTCCGGAAACAAAGAGGGAGGATAGGCTTTTTTCAATAGAAGCAATAATGGCTTCCTTTCTGCTCTTTTTCTCTCTTTCTTCCTTGAAGTGATCCAAGGTCAAAATGGCGTAGTCCACTGTTGCGCCCAGCTGAATACTGGACACGATAACGTAGCCGATAAAAATCATATTGGTACCTTCCAGGAAGGAGAAGGACATATTGCTCATAATGGCCAGTTCGATAGGAATCATAGCTACAATAGCAAAGAGTACCGACTTAAAGGAAAGCATTACCACCAGGAAGATGATAATCATGGATAGGGTATTTACTTTGGCATTGTCTGCTCGAAGAATATTTTCCATGTCCATAGTGGCGGTGGTATCTCCCACCAGATAACTGTCTTCTCCGGTATAAACCTTTAAAATCTGTCGAATGGTGTTTACCGCCTTATAGGATTCCTTACTTTCTCCGGGAAGGTTTAGGGTGATGACCATTCTGCTGTAGCCGTCTTTTCTGACTAAATCTAAAGAGGACTTCGGCACCATAAACTCCGGTACTCCCTCCGGTAACAACGCACTTAAGGACTGCACATTTTCCACGTAAGGAAGGGAAGTTAAAAGATTTCCCAATGCCTTCTCTCTGTCGTTTCTTCCCTCCGGGTAAATGGCAACCAAGAGATTTTCCTCTCCAAAAACGGCATTGATTTCCTCCTCCATCTTGGAAATTTCCGTGCCTTCCCCTTTGACCACCGCACCGTTACTAAAGCGGAAGTCATTCATCCCCTGCATAATGTTCAAGGGATAAACTAAAATAAGGGTGAGAATCAAAACAAGGGGACTAAGTTTATAAGCAAGCTTTGCCAAAGGCTTAAAGGAGGGCACAAAGGGCTTATGTCTGGTCTTTTCCACAAAGTTCCACATCCGAAGAAGCAGAGCCGGCATAAAGAAGATAACGGTTAAAAGACTGAATACCACACCCTTTGCCAGCACGATTCCCATATCCTTACCGATGCCGAAGCTCATGACACATAGGGCCAAAAAACCTCCTACCGTGGTTAGAGAAGATGCTAAAATCGTGCTTAAGGACTTCCCTACCGCATAAGATAGAGCTTTTTCCTTATCCATTCCCTTTTCTAAGCCTGTCTCAAAACTATGTAGTAAAAAGATGGCATAGTCCATGGAAACCGCAATCTGTAAAATTGCCGCTACATTGTTGGTGACAAAGGACACCTGCCCCAGAAACACATTGGTGCCCCGGTTTAGTCCCACCGCCAGCAGAATGGTAATCAGGAATAAGAAGGGCTCTCCGTAAGAATTGGTCATTAAAATCAGAATCAGGAAAATAAATCCAAGCCCCAGAGCTAAAATCAAGCCCATTTGGCTACTCACCTGTTCCTCCACCGTCTTACTTTGTACGGCAAGGCCTGCATACACCGCCTTATCCCCTAAAAGGCTTTCGATTTCCGTAAGAGCCTTCTTGGTTTCCGTATCGCTATCTCCCTTTACAAAAACCACATGAAATAAGGCATTTCCATCCTTATAATCTAAATCCTTTTCCTTCTCCTTTTCTTCCATAAATTCAGGAGCATAGGCACTTTTGGAGCCTGTGGAAAAACTTACCCGGTCTACACCGGAAATATGCTCAATCTGCTCCTTGTAGGAGAGGGCTTCTCCCATGGAAACATCTTTTATCATGATTCTTGCTGTTCCGGGATAGCCGAAGCTGTCCTCCATTTTCCGGATTCCCTGCTGAGTAAGAGAGGAATCCGGAAGATATTTACTCAAGTCGTAATTCACCTGCACAAAGAGGGATAAAACCAAGGAAATTCCCAGAAAAACCCAGAACACGCGACTGATTTTTTCTCTGTATTTTACAATAAAATCCGCACATTTTTCGCTTATACTCATTTACTTCCCTCCTTTGAAAATAGAGGTGATTCCTTTCCATACCTTTTCTGCCACTTGTCCCAGTCTGTCCCAGAGGCTAGGCTCTTTCGTTTCTTTAGTCTTTACCGTTTCTTCCTTTACTTCTTTGATTTCTTCGGTACGTAAGGTCACAGCCACATCCACAATATTGTCATTTTCGGAAGGCATTAAGGACTCAACGGGTCTGTTAGGATCAATTTCCAACACTGTGGACTTTTCCCCTACATTTTCATCCCACTTCTTCTCTACAAGGGCTTCCAACTCTCCCTTGGCGTTTCGAATGGCCCCGGTAGAGTCCAGTACAG
>CAUUUY010000097.1:0-6541 GCA_963548305.1 uncultured Oribacterium sp. | reverse complement strand
ACAATGGGTTTCCCCTGGTCCTTCCATTCCTTCACCATCAGGAAGGACTTCTTTCTCTGCTCCGCAAAGCTCTCAAAAATCTCCGGCAAATCCTGTACAAGTTGCATGATTGTCTCCTTTCCAAAATAGACGCAAGTAGAATATATTGTGCTACAGCTCCTCTTCCCTCCTGACAAAGGAGAGGAACTGTTGTAACCTTTCCTGTTTGGTATCGGAGAAAAACTCCTCCGGGGGGGCATCCACCTGAATCTTCCCTTCTTCCATAAATAAAATTCGGTTTGCCACCTGTCTGGCAAAGGAAATTTCATGGGTGACGATAAGCATGGTGCGCCCCTCTTTCGCTACCTCTTGTATGGTAGCCAAGACTTCCTTTACCCACTCCGGATCCAGAGCCGAGGTGGGTTCATCGAATAAAATCACCTCGGGGTTTACCGCCAATGCTCTGGCAATGCCCACTCTTTGCTGCTGTCCTCCGGACAGCTTGGACGGATAAAAGTCCATTCTATCCCCCATCCCTACTTGCTCTAATAAATGCTTGGAAATTTCTTCCGCCTCCGCTTTGGGCATCTTTTGCACCTTCGTTAAGGCTTCCATAACATTTTCCAAGGCAGTTTTGTTTTTAAACAGGTTGAACTGCTGAAAAACCATGGAAGATTTCCGCCGTAAAGCATAAACTTCTTCCTTTGTGTGGGACTTTGCGTCCACTGTACATTCCCCGATGCGAATCTTTCCTTCGCTGGGTACCGTAAGATAATTTAAACAACGAAGCAGGGTGGACTTTCCCGTTCCGGAGGGACCAATGATGGCTACAATATCTCCTTTATGAATCTCCAAGGAAATATCCTTTAAAACCTCTGTTCCTCCCGGAAAGCTTTTGGACAAATGTTCAATTTCTATGAGCACTTCTTTTGCCACGGATTGTCCTCCCTACTTCTATGCATAATCCTTTACATACTTCTTTGTATGCTTCTTTGTATGCTTCTTTACATAATTCTTTGTATGCTTCTTTACATAATTCTTTACATACTTCAATATGTACTGCTGTATGAATACTCTTCTTATACTCTTCCGCTTATTTCTTATTCCACGGTAAAGCCAAGCTCACTGTAAGGAATAATGTTCTTGGTCATATCGGAATACATATATTTCTCTACAATCTTTGCTACAGTTCCGTCCTCCAGCATTTCGGAAAGAACCACATTTACCTCATTTCTTAAAGCCTTACCTTCATCAGTTTTTGCAAAGTAGTAAGCAACGTCGTTGGCATAAAGTCGCTCATCCAAGAAACGAAGCTTATTGTTGCTGGCATTTTCCCACTTATAGACCGCGGAGTCTGTGGAAGCAAAGGCATCCAGTCTTCCCAAAAGAACATCCTGATATCCTGCGGAACCGTTCTCTCCCTCATACAGGGTTACAGTAAAGCCCTTTTCCTGCCCCATTCTTTCAATGGTCTGCTGGGCAGCCTGTCCGTTTAATACTCCAACCTTCTTATCCTTTAAATCATCAAAGGTCTTAATGGCACTGTCTTCCTTTACCACTACGCACTGTGCATCTCCATAGTAAGGTACGGAGACCAAATACTTCTGCACTCTATCAGCATTTACGGCATAACAGTTTGCCGCCACATCCGCTCTCTTTGCATCCACCTGTCCGAAGGTTGCTCCGGAGCCGGTGGCCTGCATCACATCAATGGTCCAACCGGTTCTGTTTCCTATTTCCTTCCAGATTTCCGCATCAATACCGGTCCAGTTGCCCTTGTCATCAATTAAGCTGTAGGGCTCTCCCCCACCGCTGGTCGCTACATGGACGGTTCTTCCTTTTGTGATTTCCACCTTGGCACTATCACTGCCTTCCTTCTCTGTAGCTTTCTCGCTTTCTCCCGCCTTCTCCTCAGCTTTCTCAGAAGCCGCCTCAGTAGCCTTCTCACTGGCATTTTCACTTCCTGCCGCAGTTGTTACGGTCTTCGCTCCTCCGCAGGCATTCAGTGCCAATGCAGCAAAGGCCAAAGCAATCCATAAATTCTTTTTCTTCATTTTTCTTCCTCCCTATACAAAAGTTTCGCTTTTCCAAGCAGTAGCCAAGTTTTCTTTGAATTTCCTAAGGAAAAGCTCTTTTAGTAAGCTTCCTTTAAACGCTTCTCCACTATTTTCCGGAAAAAATCAAAGAAACTGATTACAACCCAGTACACCAGCATTACCGCCCCATAGACTTCAAAGTATCGGTAACTTTGGGAACCTTCCGTTCTGGCTGCTCCCATAATATCTGGAACCCCCAGCATAAAGGCCAGGGAACTGGATTTGATCAGATTGATAAAGTCATTAAAGAGGGGTGGTATAGCCACACGAATTGCCTGGGGCAAGACAATGCGGTATACCACCTGAAAGTGAGTCATCCCTAAAGACAGAGCCGCTTCCTTCTGTCCTTCTTCCACAGACATCAGGGCTCCTCGGATGCTTTCTGACATAAATGCCCCAACATTGACACTCAGCACAAAGGCCACAGCGGAAATCGGTGTCATATCTCTTACCAAGACACTGTAAACTGCCAAGCCGAAGTAAAAGAAATACAGCTGGGCAACAATGGGGGTTCCCCGCATAAAGGAAACCAAAAATTTACATAAGGGATTTAAAATCGGAACCTGATAATAAGAAATAACGGCAATCAAGATGCCTAAAATCAGGGAGAAAAATGTTGCGATTAAAGCGATTTCCAGAGTTACGGGAACCTTCATGAAAATCTTCGGAATTACAGAAAAAAAATAAGAAACATCAAACATTGCGCTATCCACTTTCCTCTATACAAGCCTTAAAATTCGTGTCAAAAAGAAAATTTTTCTTTTTATAGGATAAACGAAAATGTATAGCATGACAAATTCTGAAAACTTATAATTCGCCATAATTATAGGAAATTTAAATATGTATTTGTATGATTTCCCTCATTGAAAAAGAGAGCCTATCGGCTCTCCTGAAGCTGATATCTCTCTTCTGTATACCTTTATCTGTCTGCCTCTTATGCTTCCTCCGCCAAAGACCGGATAGACTGGGCATATTCCGAGGGAGACATATCACATTCCTTTTTAAACTGCCGGGAAAAATAATGAATGGAGGAATAGCCCAGCTGGTCTGCAATCTGGGTAAAGTTTAGTTGTCCCTCTCGAATCATCCGCTTTGCGGTATCCACCTTCATTTTATGGAAGAGCTCCATCACCCCCATGCTTCCCACCTCCTGAAAGAGCTTCTGCAAATGAGAGCGTCCCAAAAGCATATCTCGGCAAATCTCTTCAATCGTCAGTTTCTCCTGAATCCTTCTTTCCAGATACTCCACTACGTTGTTATAAAGCTCCCGTTTTCGATTTCCCTTTTCCACAAAATACTCCGTACTTCTCCCCGGCAAGGGCAAAGAAAAATATCTTCTGTACAGGGAAATCAAAAACTCCGCCAAATACTGCCGAATCAACTGCTGCCCGCCGAAGTTTTGCTCAGAAGAAAAAAGCAGCTTCTTCTGGTAAGGCTGATCCATTCTTCCGCTGAAAACATTGCTGCCTTCCTGAATGATTTTTGATAAAATCCGCTTTTCCTGCTCCGTAACCGAAAGACATTTTCTGCGAAAATGCCAAAGGGCGGGACTGTGACAGTAAAAACTGATTACCACGAGACTGGGTGCACTCTTTCCGTTGGTTAGGACATTATGAAACTCATTGGGTTCATGGAATAGTATTTCTCCCTTTTTCAGGGGAATCTCCTTTTCCCCGGCAATCGCCGTGATTTCTCCGGAATCCACACAAACAAACTCCCAAAAGGGATGAGCCTCTCCGGGAAAAGCAAAGTCTTTATGGTATTGAAAATAATGAAGAGAAACCAGTTCCTGAATCTCTATAGAATCCTGTAGATACACGCTTTCGTAATCCATTCCTACCTCCCCAAACTTGCCTTTCCCCCTTATGTTGTCTACCACCGTCATACTATTCGATTATACCAATTAAATCGCTAATCATGCAAATATATATTCCCATTTTTTATGCTTTTTGCACTAAAATACGGGATAGATTTAGAAATTATACAGAGGAGCAGCATTATGGGAAAAAGAACAGGACAATTAACCCTCCCCGGAGAAGAGAATTTTTTTGAAGAAACCAAGGAACTGGTGGAGCGTCTAGGAGCGGATGCCATCAGAGACAGTGACGGCACGCACTTGGATCCAAAAAGCAAAACCTTGCCGGTAAAAATTTACAGCACCTATTTTGTAGCCAGAGGACACAACGAATTTGCAGAAAAGCATCCGGAGGAGTGTCAGCAATTTTACCTGATGTCAAAGCCTCTAACCGCCTATTCCTCCCACTTGGAAATCCCCTATATGGAAGGCTTCTTTCCAAAGCAGGTAAGTCCGGACTTTGACCATGATCCGAAAAAATGGTGGGAGCTTATAGACCGTAGTACAGGGGAAGTGGTAGAGCCCTCCCTTTGGAGTTTAAAAACGGAAAAGACGGAGGAGGGAAATCAGTATCTCCTGATTCTGGAAAATGCTCTTCCCTTCCATCGTTATACCCTGAGCTTTTTGGCCTATGCCCTTTGGGACCCCACAGAGCTTTATAACCACATTACCAACCAATGGGGAGATAAGCCCGGAGACATCCCTTTTGACATTCGGAAGCCCCACAGTAAGGCCTTCGCAAAATCCTGTCTCAGTCAGTGGCTGGCAGAGCATCCGGATACGGATGTGGTACGCTTCACCACATTTTTCTACCATTTTACCCTTCTCTTCAATCATGAAGAAAAGGAAAAATATGTGGACTGGTTTGGCTATGGAAACACCGTTTCCACAGATGCTTTAGAGGCCTTTGAAAAGGAGTACGGCTATGCTCTTCGGCCGGAGGATTTGGTGGATGAGGGATATTTCAACAGTACCTTCCGCATTCCTACCAAGGCTTATCTGGATTACATGGATTTTATTCAACGCTTTGTTGCAAAGGAAGCCAAGGAGCTGGTGGAGCTTTGCCATAAGGAAGGTAGAGAAGCCATGATGTTCCTTGGGGATAACTGGATCGGCACAGAGCCCTACGGAAAATATTTTTCTTCCATCGGCTTAGACAGCGTGGTGGGAAGTGTAGGAGGAGGGGCAACCCTTCGTCTGATTTCCGACATTCCAGGAGTCCGTTATACCGAAGGCCGTTTCCTTCCCTACTTCTTCCCGGACAGCTTCTCCCCCGGTATGCATCCTGAAAAGGAAGCAATAGAAAACTGGATCAGTGCAAGACGGGCCATTTTCAGAAGTCCCATTGACCGCATCGGTTACGGCGGATATTTAAGCCTGGCCTACAAATTCCCCGCCTTTTTGGACACAATGGAAAAGGTGGCGGAGGAATTTAGAGAAATTCATCAGGAAGTAAAGGGGCAGAAGGCCTACAACAAATGTAAAGTAGCCATCCTGAATGCCTGGGGAAAAATTCGCTCCTGGCAGGCTTACATGGTGGCTCACGCCCTGTATTATCAGCAGATTTACAGCTATTTCGGTATATTGGAAGCCCTGTCCGGTATGGCGGTGGAGGTGGAGTTCCTCTCCTTTACCGATCTTTTGGAAAATGGTATCCCAAAAGACATTGATGTTATCCTGAATGCGGGTGATGCAGGTACCTCCTGGTCCGGTGGAGAAATCTGGCAAAATGAAAGGCTTTGCACCATGCTGCGGCAATTTGTCTATGATGGCGGCGGCTTTATCGGTGTGGGAGAACCCTGCGCTACGCAGTATCAAGGCAGCTTCTTCCAGCTTTCCGATGTCCTCGGTGTGGAGAAGGAGCTGGGCTTCAGCCTTTCTACAGACAAGTATTTTAAAACGGAAAAGACCTCCCACTTCTTACTGGAGGACTTTTCCAAAGAAGAGCTTTCCTTTGGGGAGAGCAAGAAAAACATTTACGCAACGGACAAGAATACAGAGATTTTGGAATACAGCGACGGTTCTGTGCACCTTTCTTCCCATGCTTTCGGAAAGGGTCGAGGCGTCTATATGGCAGGTCTTCCCTACTCTCCGAAAAACACCAGACTTCTTTTACGGGCTCTTTTATATAGCTGCGGTAAGGAAAATGAATACGCTCTCTACCAGGCCACAAACCCTAACTGTGAAGTGCATGCCTATCCGGAAAAGGGACTGCTTGCGGTTTTAAACAATAGTCAAGAGCCTCAAGATACCGGCTATTATGACGGAAAGGGAAGGCTACAGGAAATCCATTTGGAAGCCGGAGAAATGCAGTGGCACAGGGCAGAAAAACTGTAAACTATATACGTAAAAGAATAACAAAAAATAAAGCAGAAAAGTACATAACATGATAAGCCGGGACAGCACGCAGTCAAAAGGACAAATGCTTTACACAATCGTATAAAGATTATTTAGGAAATTCTCCCTATACTTAGAAGAAAATAACAGATGTTTTTGTTCCTTCTATATAATTCATAAAAAATAAGAAGAAGCAGAACAAAAAGAGGAAATCCCCTACAGTAAGCAAGGGATTTTTCCGGAAAACGGAGGAAAAAATGAAAAGAAAATTATT
>CAUUUY010000096.1:0-6560 GCA_963548305.1 uncultured Oribacterium sp. | reverse complement strand
TGATTCGTTTTCGGGAAAATAAAAAGGCTTTTCTGCTTATCTACGAAAGAAATGGTTTTGTGAACCTGAATGTGAAGGTACATCCGGAATGGCGGGATTTTTGGAGGAGAGTTTACCCTGCGGTGCAACCCGCGTATCATCAGAATAAAGAGCATTGGAATACTATAATTTTAGACGGCAGTATTCCGGAGGAAGAGCTTCGGAGAATGATTTCGGAGAGCTATGCTCTTATTTCCGATTCTCCCACAAAAAGGATTTACGAGGCGGTGAAGAAGATTCCCAAGGGTAAGGTAGCTACCTATGCGGAGGTTGCGGAGATGGCGGGGAATAAAAAGATGTCCCGGGCCGTGGGAAATGCCCTGCATAAGAATCCGGATCCGGAGCATATCCCCTGCTTTCGGGTTGTGAATTCCAAGGGGGAGCTTGCTCCTGCATTTGCCTTCGGGGGAGAGGATGAGCAGAGAAAACGCCTGGAAGAAGATGGGGTGGAAGTGAAGGACGGAAAAGTGGAATTAAAGAAGTATGGAATGGGACTTAAAGAGATAGAGAAAGTAAGATATAAGAAAGCCTGATAAAATGCCGGAATCTTTGTATGCTGATAATCAAGAAAATCAAATCATCCTTCATGTGGATATGGACGCTTTTTATGCTTCCGTGGAAATGCGGGACAATCCGACTCTTAAAGATATGCCCCTGATTATCGGTGCGAAACCCACGGAGCGGGGCGTGGTAGCGACCTGCAATTATGAAGCAAGAAAATACGGTGTTCGTTCTGCCATGAACAGCAAGGAAGCCTTTCGGCTTTGCCCTAAGGCGGTTTTTCTGTATCCGGATTTTGAAAAGTATAAGGCTGTGTCAGAGGAGCTCCATGAAATTCTGGAAAGCTATACCAAGCAAGTAGAATACATTGCTTTGGATGAGGGCTATCTTGATTTAACGGAGGTGGCCAAGGATTTTTCCGAAGCGGAAAAAATCGGGCGGGAAATTCAAAGGAGGGTTGCGGAAGAGCTGAGGCTTACTTGCTCCGTAGGGATTGCCTATGGGAAAACGGCGGCAAAGATTGCCAGTGAAGAAAAGAAACCCAACGGCTTCTTTATGATTCAAAGAAGAGAAGATTATGTAGAGCTTTTACGGGACAGAGATGTTCGGGCGCTTTTCACGGTAGGGGCAAAAACCGCAGAAAAGCTCTATTCCTTTGGGATTTATACCGTGAAGGATTTGCAGGAAAAAGAAAAGGAAGTGCTTCGTCTTCTGGGAAATCAGGGAAAAATGCTTTTGGAGCTTTCCTACGGCATCGACCATCGAAAGGTTGTTCCTTACCGCCCGGAGGACACTCAAAGCATCAGCAAAGAAATGACTTTTCAGGAGGATGTGACGGACTATTCCTTTTTGGATGATGTGCTGTTTCTCCTATCCTTCCGTGTGGAAAATCGGGCGAAGCGATACGGGCTTTATGCCAGAGGGGTTTCTCTGAAAATCACTTTTGCGGATATGAAAACTATTACCCGATCTGCCCTCATTTCCGAAAGCACACAAAGTGCATTTTCCTTGTATAAAAATGCCTCTGCCCTCTTGCAGCAGATTCCTAAGCGAAGAGTTCGGCTAATCGGGGAAGGCTTTTATCATTTGGAGGAAAATGAAGGAAGACAGCTTAGCTTTTCCGACATTTTCACGGAAGAAAAAGAGCGGGAAGAAAGAGAGATGGAAGAGCGCTGGCAGCAACTGGAGGCTCGCTACGGAACCCTGTTTCAGGACAGAAAAACTACGATCCTTTCCGGAGAGCGGGTGTACGATTTGATAGAGGAGATGCGAAAGTTCGGAGGAAAAGATTGACATTTGTAACGCAGGAGGTTACGTTAAAAACCAGATGGAGAGTGACATTTTACTTTGAAGGACAGGATGCCTATTTAGTGGATTATCAAGATTATCATTGATTGAAGTAAGGAGACCAACTATGAAAAGAAAACCGACACATCCGGGAACTGTATTTTTTGAGGATGTTTTGAAACCATTAAATTTATCGATTACAGAAGCTGCCGGAATGTTAGGGATTAGTAGGAAAGCTCTTTCGGAATTTGTTCATGAAAAGGTTTCTCTGAGTCCGGAGATGGCGATTCGTATCAGTAGAGCCACCGGAACTTCTGTTGAGAGCTGGATGAATATGCAGCAAAAGCTTACCATCTGGGAGGCAGAGCAGAATATTGTCAATAATGTTATTGCTTTTCCGAGTTTGCCTACGGAAAATACAGTGGCTTTATAGAGGGCAAGTGTATGGAAGAAAGCAGAATTGAAAGGGCGATAACCTATATCACAAAGCTATTTCAGGGAAATGGAGACGGGCACGACCTGGCTCATAGCTTGCGGGTATACAAAAATGCTTTGATGATTGCCGATATGGAAGGACAGGGAGAAGAGGAAGTTATTGCGCTTTCCGCCCTCCTACATGACTGCGACGATCATAAGCTTTTTCATTCGGAAAATAATGCCAATGCCAGAAGCTTTTTGCAGCAGGAGGGACTTTCCGAAGAGCGAATTGAGGAAATATGCAGGAATATCGATTCCGTTTCTTTTAGTAAAAATAGAGGGAGAGTTCCGGAGACTATTGAGGGAAAAATTGTGCAGGATGCAGACCGTCTGGAAGCGATTGGCGCTATCGGTATTGCTCGCTGCTTTCAGTTTGGTGGAAGCCACGGTAGAAGCTTAGAGAGTTCCATCGAGCATTTTTACGACAAGCTTTTACTGGTTTCTAAGGAATTAAATACTCCTTCAGCCAAGAAGATGGCGGAGAAACGGGATAGGCTCATGCAGGATTTTCTGAAGGAGTGGGGAGAGGAAATGAATTAAACATTGAAAATATAAAATAGTTTAATTTTCTAGCTCATCTCTTAAATAATTCCGAGTGAGTTCCAAGACGGTAGAGCATAAGGACGAGAACGTCATTTTGAATTTCGTATACTAACAACCAATCTGGTTCAATATGACATTCTCTTGTACCCTTATACTTACCGGATAGGTCATGATCTCGATATTTTTCCTCTAACATGCCGCCTTCTGCTAGAATATTTACTACATCAAATAGTTTATTTAAATCTTTATTCTGTTTTTTAGCGAGCTTAAGATCTTTCTTAAACAGATTAGTGAACTTGACTTCGTATTTCATACTTCCAAAGCCGCCTTGAGTTCATCCATAGTTTTATAGGATTTTACGCTACTATCTAAGGCAATACGGCGTCCTTCCTCGATAGCAGCAACTGTCTCTTCATTTGGAGTATCCAGTTTTAAAGAAAAGGGAATCCCGTTTTCACGGATAGTTGTTCTAAGAAACATATTGATGGCGGTAGTCATATTCAGTCCCAGCTCGGAAAATATTTGATCCGCCTGCTCTTTAATATCCTTATCGGTTCTGATGTTTAAATTTGTTGTTGCCATGCAAAGTACCTCCAATCAGATATTTCTAAATTGCTTTTTCGCTTATTGACTTTATGATAGGATACATCAAAATTCGTTTGTTATCAATACATTGTCATTATAAAATGAAGTAACCAGTTCATCTAAGTTTCTTCGACTATAAAGAATGCGAAGTATATAGGTTATTTTTCATTCGTATCAGGCTGGTAGTATAGGATAGAATTTCATCCAAGTCTATTTCCGCCTTCTTAGTAAAACGATACTGATATTTAGAGTTCATATTTCTCTTTTAATTTGCGAATAGTATCAGCTCCATCTTTAGTATTAGCCTCTTTCAGATATTTTAGCCCCTCTATAACAGCTTTTGCTTCATACATCTTTTGCATGGTTTTCTCATAATACTCGATATTCATAAGCACAAGCCCTCGTAACTGTTTTGCAAATCTTCCCTATTCTTCCTTGTTTTCCGTAAATGGTCAATAACCTGTCATCCTATAATGCTCTCTTTCAGAGATAAATATTCAATTTATAATCTATTGTTCTAACAGTCCTTTTTTGAATAAATACGAACAGACAAAAAATAAGATATTAAAAACGCAGCAATAGATAATACTAAATTCCCTATTGCATATATCATAAGTTGCATATCTGTCGGTTTTTTAAGCAAAATATTTATTACTGCTATTAGACCTACCATAAGAGCTACTGAGATGATTAAACTAATAATACTCATAGCTTCAGTTCTATCATTTGAGTCGAAGTAAGAAATAGGCAAGAAAATCGCATTCATTATTAAACTGATTCCTATTGTAGATGAAAATAACAAGCCTACATCTACATATCGGTAAAATGCAAACCCATAAACCACAAATGATGTTAGAAATAGTATAACAGAAAGCATACTTCCAATTAAAATTGTAATTCCTTGTGTCGCAAATACACTCTTTACTATTTCACATCTCTTTACCGGTAAGGATAAAATATACTGATTCCACTTGCCATTATTGTTTCTCCTTAAGCCAATTGAACTGATAAACGGAAATCCTATAACAGAAAGACATAGAAAAGCAAATAAAGGCATTTCCTCCCCACCACTAAAAATCAGTATGGAAACTCCGGTCAAAAATATAAATATAAGTAATATCTTTAGGTTGGATACTATTTTATAATAATGATTTCTAATCAATCCTGGCATTTCGTTCTCCTTTCGCTAACAGCAACATTATTTCATCTAATGATACGCTGTCTATTATTAAATTTTTATATTTTTTCTCCATCAATTTCTTGTTTTTTATCAATACATCAATCTGATAATCTTTTTTCATACTTGACAATATATCTTCCGGTAAAATATTATGAAAATCATTTTCTGAACAACGGATAACTCCATATTCATATATCAATTCATCTTTTGTTTTATTCAAAATAATTTCACCATTATGAATAAAAACAATATAATCAGCTATTTTTTCCAAATCGCTTGTAATATGTGAAGATAGCAAAATGGAGTGGTTCTCTTGTTTTACAAATTCAAGAAGTACATCAAGAATTTCATCTCTCATAATAGGATCAAGACCACTTGTTGCCTCATCCAAAATAAGCAATTTTGAATCATGTGAAAGTGCCACGGCAATTGCAAGCTTCATACTCATTCCACGAGAGTAGCTTTTTATTTTTTGAGATTCAGGCAATCCAAAACGCCTAAGAAATTGTTCAAAACAAAAAGCATTCCATTTACTATAAATTCTCCCTAAAATGTCAGCCAATTGCTTTGCCGTCAAATGTTCCGGAAAATTATTGCTATCATATACAACTCCAATATTCTCTCTGATGTCTATATCTTCATCAGTCATTTCTCTTCCAAATATCTCAACAGTTCCACTATCTCTTCTAATCACATTGAGAATACAATTCATAGTCGTTGATTTTCCGGCTCCGTTCTCACCGATAAATCCTACTATACTTCCCTCAGGTACTGAAAAAGAAATATCTTTGATGGAAAAATTTGACTTTTCATATTTCTTATTCACATTTTTTAGTATTAAAGTACTATTCATCAACTTATTCCTCCAAGTATAAAATTTTTAATAGATCAATCAGTTTCTCAAGAGGCACAGCATTTTCTTTTGCAGCATCAATAGCCAATTGCATATATTCTTCTATTCGTTTCTGCTGTTGTTCTTTATAGAATTCTTTGTTTCTTGCCAATACATAAGTGCCTCTACCTATTTCAGTTTCTATAAACCCATCTCTTTGCAATTCTTCATATGCTCTTTGAACTGTAATAACACTTACATGAATTGATTTGGCTAATGATCTCATTGAAGGAAGACTATCTCCGGCAAGCAATTCTTCGCTCATAATCATATTTTTTATCTGAGAAACTATTTGTTCATATATTGGTTTATCTCGATTGTTACTTATGATAATGTTCAAAATTTTCCCCTCCCCTCAATATTGTACTTATTGTCTATGTACAATATTATCGATTTGTGATTGTTTTGTCAATAAACTTCTATTATTCATTTTTTCTTTTAGTTTCCTCATATATCTATAATTGTACTCTCGCTTTTTTTCTCTTTTTCCTTAGCTTTTCCATATGGAAAATAATGCCAATGCCAGAAGCTTTTTGGAGCAAGAAGGAGTATCAGAAGAGAGAATTCCATTGAGCATTTTTATGATAAGCTTTTACTTATTTCCAAGGAATTAAATACCCCTGCGTCAAGAAAAATGGCAGAGAAAAGAGATGAGCTGACGCAGGATTTTCTCAATTTATCATTGTATATAAGGAAATATTTGATATTATCTATATAAATAGAAATGGTCGGTAGAAGCATTGGAAGAAATAAAAATATGTAATTTAATGAGGGAGAATTTTTATGGAAAATTTGGAGAATAAAAAAACATACAGATTTAAAAAATTCTTAGGATTCTTGGGATTGTTAGGTTTTTTAGGGTTTTTAGGATTTGTATTTGATAATGTAGTATTTTTTCATTTTTTTGGTTTTTATGGTTTTTTTTCATTTTTTTTTGTGAATGATATGCATAGTATTAAGAATAAGGATGACAAAAGACATACTTTATACAGTGGTATTTTGGTGAGACTGTAAAATATTTTGTGTAAACTAGATAGCTAAAAATAGGTATCCTCC
>CAUUUY010000095.1:0-6610 GCA_963548305.1 uncultured Oribacterium sp. | reverse complement strand
CACAGCACCGGCCACCATGGTTTTTACAAATTTTTCATGTCCGGGAGTATCAACGATTCCGATTTTCTGTCCGTCCGGAAGAGCTAATGAGGTAAAGCCCAGCTCTATGGTCATTCCTCTCTTTTTTTCTTCTTCCAGTCGATCCGCATCATATCCTGTTAAAGCCTTAATTAAGGCAGTTTTACCATGATCGATATGCCCTGCGGTTCCGATAATCAGATGCTTCAATTTTTTCTTTTCCTCAGGCTTTTCTACACTGTAGGATTGGTGAAAATCAAGATTCTGCGTACTCTCCATAAGTTAATTCACTCCATAGCATTTCCAAAAACTTTGCTCCGAATATAAGTTAATCAGTTTTTTACTAAATCTTTCTACTGTATTATAATATCCAATTTTGTATTTGCTTCCGATATCTTTTTTACATGTCTTTATGATACCTGTTTATCATACAAGATAATCATTGGAAAATCGATAGAATGCTTAAAAAAGGGAAAAAGAAAAATTCCCATAGGAACTTTCTATGTTCCATTGGGAATTCATTCTAAATGGCAGTAAATAATCAAAATAATAAAGAAATTTTCGGCAATATAGGTCTGAATATGGGGTAGTCTGAGCCCGATACTTGCCGATATCCGGCGAAGTGAAGAACTGTGAAAATCAATAAATGAAGCGAATAATGCAGTATAGGTCTATAATAGGGGCAATCTGAGCCCGTCAGTACTTACTGAAAGCGAGCAAGGCGAAGCTTGAAGTTAGTACTGTTACGAAGGCGAGGTTAGCGGGAGCGTGCCCCAATTATAGACCTATACTGCATTAGAGCGCATTTTTATAATTAATATAGTCCTTCAATACATAGGATTAAGCTAACGAGAGCTCGCCCTGATTTCAGACTTATATTAATTAGAAAAATATTTTGATTTACATCCTCTTTTTATAGATCTTCATATGTTCTTACAAGGCGATTATCTTTTCACAGCTCTCATTTTCAGCTTCAAAAGAGCCTTTGCCTTCTTCGCATCCTGGGCAACGATATTGTTTTCTCCAACCACATTGGTTTCAATGCCTTCTTCACTCTTGTTAAAGTCCACAATGGTGTTCATATACTGATTCGTAACCACAAAGGCACCCTGAGTTCCCACAAAGGAAACCCCAACCACCGCAATATCTCTTTTACCGATTTCTTCAATGGCCTGAGCAAAATCCACATTACTGTTTCCCCAGCTGTCCTCGCTGACAATTGCCCCTTTAACACGAAGGGCTTCCGCCCAGGCACCTACACGACTACCGGTAAAAAGTTTATTGACATTATCCTGCGGAATTCCGGCAATCATGATTCCCACAAAATCCAAGTCAGTGTCATCGCAAATCTCTT
Organism: uncultured Oribacterium sp.; assembly: GCA_963548305.1. Lineage (GTDB taxonomy): Bacteria > Bacillota > Clostridia > Lachnospirales > Lachnospiraceae > Oribacterium. The sequence goes on along the minus strand of CAUUUY010000095.1, from coordinate 5,238 downwards.
CTACCAGAGGGTCACGAAAATGATGCAGGGTGGTTTCTTTGGTTGATGGTCCAATTCCCATAAGCTCCTCCTCTTAATATAATGCTCGAATAGCGCCATCACGATACTCATTGGGAGATATAATCATCGGCGCTCCGGTAATGTCAATAATTGAATGAGATCCTATAAATCCGGAAGGTTCATCCGGAAGGAATCTGGTGTCATACATCGCTCCCTGCCCGGAAACCATCTTCACTAACACCACCTTATCCTTACCCGGACGTTCTACATCCTTAAAATCGTGACGTTCCGTACAGAAGGAACCGTTGGTCTTTTTTAATACGTCACGAATTTCCTGACAGAAATGATCACATAGTCTATGGCAGGCATCAGGACCCGGTCTGGAATATCCGGCCTTTGCCTGTAAAACCACATCGATTAAGATGATAATGTCCTCCGGTCCCGGGGTACCGGCACGGCCGAACACTACCTGTTCATCTAAAAATCCGTCGGAATTTCCAAAGGCGGAAACATAGTTTCCTTCCGTATCCGTAGCGGTGAGGATTACATACACTCCGGTTAAAGTATGGCTAATTCCCTCTCCTATTTTTCCCAAGACTTTGGTGGAAATAGGCATAATATCCATAATAGAATTAATGGGAATATGTCTTTCATTTTTATGAATGATTTTTAAGCTGCAATCTTCAATCAGCTCTTCCTGCTTGGCGAAGTCCTTTAAACGATTGGGATTGATCACCAAGCTATATTCTTTATTTTCCTCTTTTTTCAAGGAGACTTTCTCTCCCTCTGAAACAGCACGAACATGAAAAGCCTTAATCGCTAACTGTCTCAATACTCTTTCTTCACTCATTCTGTCCTCCAAGGAAATTTAGAAAAAAATGGAAGCATGAAGATCATGCTTCCATTTCTTGGCATTATACCTTCGCAACGTATTCATATGGCAAAGGAACAATCTTACCTGCAGACTCGATTTCCTCAAGCTGCTCTAAGGTATCCTTTACGATATTGTATTGCATTTCTCTGTTGTTTGGCTCTCCGGCATTTGCACCCATCGGAACGAGAGGAGCAACTGCTCTGGGGGAACCGGTCTGTCTTACGACAGGAGGTAACGCAGCAATGATAATTGTAGGAATTCCTGCGGCCTCAATAGCTCTCTGCACAAGCACGGCAGAACGATGGCAAGTTCCTCAGCCAGCGGTGAGGATTACGGCGTCTACGCCCTCCTCTTTCAGCTGTCTGGCAATTTCAGGACCTGTCTCGTTTTTGAACTTTTCCTGGTTTCCACCACCGCCCATGAATCCGAAGTGTACAGGAGCTACCCCCTTAATTACACCATCTTTAGCCAACTCATGAAGACGATCAATTGGGAACATACAGTTGATATCTTTGTTAACGTCACCGTTATCGTAACCACCATGTGATACCATTAGTTCGCTAGAAGGCATTGTATCCTTGATAACTCTAAAGGTAAAATCACCAGCCAGGTTAAAACGCTTGTCATCTTTATGGTGCACACCTGCGGCCGTTGCAATGGCAATAACCATATCCTTTAACGGCTTTGTGACAGGAGCCCATACAGGTGGAGGAGTAACAGGTACGAAGATTTCAGACTGCATCCCTTTTACTACAGTATTACCCATGTCTTTCTCCTTTCATAAATTTTTTTATGTAATTATTCTACGGCTCTTGGCGCTTTTGAATATTACTAATGTATTTTTCATTTACATCCGGACTTAATTGCTCAATAAAGCTCATATTGAAACCAACTTCCTGACCGACTTTAATTTCATAATCGGAAATGAGCATCCGCATGGGAATTTTTAAAAAGCCCAAACGACCTTTTAAGTCAATCCCCACGGCACCGTCGTGAACCTCCACGATAATGCCTTCCATGTAAATAATCTTATCTGTGTATTTAGCCATAATTATGCGTTCATGTACTTCTCTTTGAACTTATCACTCATTGGAAGAGAAGTTTCATTCTCAACAAGCTCGATTGGCTTTCCGGTAACGTTGGAAACCAGCTCGATGTTCTGAGTCTTTACGTTTGGATTCCACTTACGTTCTGCCTTCTTCACCTCTTCGCCTGCCATCTCGGCCTTCAACATACTTAATGCACGGATAGCATCCTCTGGACAAAGAGTATTGTTAGCAAGAATCTCGTTCTCGATTCCGCCCTCAGACTTGTTGTTATCAACCATGCTGGTCATGTACTTGTTACCTACTACCAGAGCACCCTGGTTAGCACAGAAGGACATACCTACAACCTTGATTCCTCTCTTACCGATCTGCTCGATGTGAGAAGCAAAGTCAATGTGGTTGTTTCCGAATCCCTCAGTGGTTACAAATGCACCATCAGGTCCAATAGCCTCTAAGGTCATACCTACACGACGGGATACGTAGAACTTCTCTGCGTTAATCTGCGGAGAACCAACCAGAACAACACCGGCTAAATCTACTTCATGATCGTGAAGAACCTCTAATACCAACGGCTCTCTCCAGTAGTGACGAGACATTTCCTTAGATGCAGGTCCGATGCAGGTTAATGCATGGATACAACCATCCAAAATCTCCAACGGAGAAACTACAACAGGAACGTTTCCAATATCAACGTTAGGCTTTCCTCCGAGAATTCCCACTGGTTCAACAGGAAGGAGTAAGTTGTCGTGCATTGCTCCCTGTCCCATGATTTCCTTAACGATTACAACCTTCTTCTTTCCGGGTCTTCTTACCTGGTTAAAGGTCTCAGTATCCACTACCAGACTCTCATCAGCCTTTTTCAATACCTTACGGATTTCATCGGTAATAAGGTCTGTTGCAGTATGAGCAGCCAGTGGTCCCGGACGCTCCATATTGGTCTTCTCTTTAATGGTAACATTGGTCTTAATGAGGATATCTCCCTTGTCAGGAGAACCGGGACGTCCCCACATAATATTCTCATCAAGGTATCCTTCGGAGGATCCGAACTCACCAATCTGAACACCATTCTCATCGGTTCCGGAAACCACCATAACAACGCCGTCTAATACACGGGTTGTTCCGGTTCCAACTTCATCATCCCCCTCTTTGGTTGCGATAGGCTGAACATCCATGATGGTGTTGGAGTAGGTATGATATTGATCCGGAGTAATGATATCAATCTTCAGATCCACTACAAGCTTCTGAGAATCAACACATTCCTTCTCAATGCCTTCACGAATGGTAAGAACGGTACCCTCTAACTTGGTTTCAGGACCTCTCTTAACTTCAGTAATCTTGAAGTGCTTTCTGGTAAGACTGCGAACTACCACTTCCTCGTCTGTAGCAACCGCTCCGGGAGCTGCAACACCTGCATTACCTGCTACAGCCTGTGCTGCATTAGATACTACAGGAACGCCGGAAGCACCGCCTAAAGCACCTACCGGAATCTGAATATCGATTCCCTTACCTTCACCGATATGAATCTTTAAGCTTCCTCCTAAAATCGGTGCTGCCACTGCTCCTACTGAAGCTGCCGGAGCTGCAACAGCTGAAGCGGCAGGAGCCTCCTCTTTTACTGCCTCTGCAGGCTTATTGGCGAGCTCTACCAAATCCTTTGTAAGAGGTGTGAGAGAATCACAGGTCTTTAAAAGCTTGGCTCCTAAAACATCGCCAATGGTTAAACAACCATCCAACTTCAACAATCCCTGATCTACCAAATCATCAAAGATTTCAGGATCCTCCAAGTTGTGGCTGGAGAGAACTACTCCCTCCTCAGCCCTACAGCATAACACCGCCGGACTGCTCTTGTGCTCTTCTGCATACTCTGCTGAAATAGACATATTTTGCTTCCTTTCTTATGAAAATTCTATATGAATATCTTGGCCTTCCTCCACTTGGATATGGAATAATCCATCATCCAGCATGGTAGAAAAGCTGAATTCCTGCTCCACTGCCTGCTTCTTCTTTTCCTCTTCCTTCAGGAAAGGAAGCTGGCGCCCCTTATCATCTACCGGCAACTGCTCTACAACCTTGGACTTGGTTAAGTAACGCATAGGCTCCATACCTACGGTTTCAAAGATATGATCAGTCTGATGATGAACATTCAGATTCATCTTCGGTGCAGATCCCATAACCGTGTTGGTACAGTCACTACAGTTTCCAATAATGACATCGGTACATCCTGCATTCTTGAAGTGTAAAATCTTCTGTGCCTGTCCGGGGCAGTTTCCGGGGTTCTGGCACTTCAGTGTTCCTCGAACATCTTCAGCCTGCTTACAAGCCTGTACATCCGTAACCACGGCATTGTACTTCTTGCACAAATCTTCCATTCTCTCCAGATTTCCGCCACAGGCACAAAGAAGAATACCCATCTTTGCCCCCTTTAAATCCTTAAAGGGTTCTGTAACCAGGATTCCGCCGCTGGTTTTGGTAATCGGTGTAGAAAGCTCTACAGCATGTCCGGTGAAAGGACCTCCTAAAACGATCTCTCCGTATTCCCCGTCAATACCGCCGGCCATCTCGATAAGTTCTCCAACAGTAGTGCCTACAGGAACATCCATAAAGACCTGGGTCTTAGTTCCCTTCTTCAGCTTTCCGCCAACGGAAATATTCTTTAAGAAGCAAGGCTTCTTATCCTCAATGGCTTCTGCCACACGGAGACAGGTTTCCACATTAATCACTACGGAATCCGCTTCTGAAGGAAGGGAAGTGGGAGGAAGTAATTTACCAAGAACCTCACGAACAACAGCTCTTTCTTCTCCCATCGGGTAGATATCCGGTAGTAGATGAATGGAAATATTCGGGAATTTGTCCTGTAAAGAAAGAAGAACTTTAATTTCTTCCTCATGCTTCTTTTTAATGGCAATTACACCCTTAGCTGCATTGGTTACCTTCATACAGTAATCAATACCCCGCAAAGTCTTCTCGGGCTGTTCCATAATCTGCTTCATGTTATGCTCCAGCAAAGGTTCACACTCCGCTGCATTTACCAGAATATATCCGCCCTTTAAGTCGATATTTAATTTCACTGCAGTAGGGAATCCTGCACCGCCCATTCCCACGATTCCTGCGGCTTTAATCAAATCAAGAGTATTCTCGCCCTCAATCTTTACGTAATCATCACTCTGTTTCTCGGAAGCCTCGACGATGACCGCTTCCTCGGTAATTTCTTTTACCACACCGTCCACACTGGAATGCACATTGGCACCAAGTTTCTCCGGTGCAGCAAGCAAGGTTCCTCTTTTAACGGAATCCCCTACTTTTACGACCGGTGTAGCA
>CAUUUY010000094.1:0-6661 GCA_963548305.1 uncultured Oribacterium sp. | reverse complement strand
CAATAAGCAAAGTCCGGATAAAAGGTGGCGATAAAACACAAAGGCGCAGGGACCAATCTGATCCATTGCGGTACTTTGGGCAATAAAGGCCAAACTCCAAATCACAGTCGTAATCACAAGAATAATAATTCCCTTATTTCTCTCCCTATAGGGATGCTCTTTTTCTGTCAAAAGCCTTTCCTGTTCTTTTGGGAAAATGCTTTCTTCCTCTATTTCATTTAACTTTTTCACTTGATAATATTTCTCTAACTAAGAGGTGACTTAGCCGGAGTTCCCGCCTTTCTAGGATATTTTTTTCCGCAGGGCTCTATCTTCTGAATCAAAAGCATAGCTCTTCCCATATCGGTTTCCGGCAGGGTATAGATTTTCTTCTCCACACATTTTCCTCCTAAAAGGAAAATAGCCTTCTTACCCTGCTCTAATTCTTCTTCCACTTCTCTGCCCTTTAAAGCCAGAAAATAGCCTCCTGGCTTCACAAAGGGAAGGTCATACTCACTTAAAGTGGCAAGATTTGCCACTGCCCGGGAAACTACCAAATCATACTGTTGCCGCAAGCTCTTATCATGTCCCAGATCCTCAGCCCGACCGTGATAAAATTTTACCCCTTCTAATCCAAGGCTTTCCACCAGCTCTTCCAAAAAGCGAATCCGCTTTTGTAAGGAATCACTTAAAGAAAGCTGAATACTTGGAAAGGCGATTTTTAGAACAAGCCCGGGAAATCCTGCCCCTGTTCCCACATCCATCACCGACTTTCCCTCTATCCATTCCGAAAATGTTTCACGTGAAACATTCATTTGACAAATTGCCAGGCAATCCACAAAATGCTTAACAATGACCTCTTCTTCTTCCGTAATGGCGGTAAGATTCATCACCTTATTTTTTTCTACCAGAATCTGATAATATTGATAAAACTGTAAAAGCTGTTGTTCTGTTAAAGAAAGTCCTAAGCTCTCTGCTAAATGGGAAAGCTTCTCTCGAAAAAACTCGGTCATTTCTCTTCCTTTCTTCTTTCCTTTTCCTTCTCCAGATAAACCAAAAGCACCGATAAATCCGCAGGGCTGACACCGCTGATACGGGAAGCCATGCCCATATTTTCCGGACGAATCAAATCCAGCTTCTGTCTGGCTTCCAAACGGAGATTGTGAATATCATGATAGCAGATATCCTTTGGCAGCTTTTTCCTCTCCATCTTCTTAAAAGCTTCCACCTGCTGAATCTGTCTCTTAATATAGCCCTCATATTTAATTTCGATTTCCACTTCTTCCTGTATAAAAGGAGAAAGGGAAGGTCTTTCCGGATCCAAAGGAGCAATATTTTGATAATTACACTCCGGTCTCTTACAAAGTTCTCTCAGAGAGATACCGGACTGGATAGGAGAAGAGTGAATGCTTTCCAAAATCCTGTTATTTTCCCCATTTGCTCCGATATAAGTATTTTCCATACGGCGAAGTTCTTTTTGGATGGCTTCCTGCTTTTCCCTGGTGGCCTTGATTTCCTCCTGGGAAACCATACCCAGAGCATAGCCCTTTTCCCGAAGGCGAAGGTCTGCATTGTCCTGTCGAAGCAGAAGACGATACTCCGCCCTGCTGGTCATCATTCTATAGGGCTCTTTGTTTTCCTTTGTCACCAGGTCATCAATCAAAACGCCGATATAGGCCTCGGAACGATCCAATACAAAGGGCTCTTTCCCCTCAATCTTTTGTACCGCGTTGATTCCCGCCATAAATCCCTGTACCGCCGCCTCCTCATAGCCGGAGGAACCGTTCATTTGTCCTGCAAAATACAGGCCGGAAATCTTCTTAGTTTCCAAGGTATTTTCCAATTCCAAAGAATTTAGGCAGTCGTATTCAATGGCATAGCCGCACCGCACCATTTCCGCCTTTTCAAAGCCTGCCATGGTACGAAGAATTCTCATCTGTACATCTTCCGGAAGAGAAGAGGAAAGACCGGAAAGATACATTTCGTTGGTGTATCTTCCCTCCGGCTCCACGAAAATCTGGTGCCGATTTTTCTCCGGAAACTTCATAACCTTATCTTCTATAGAAGGACAGTATCTGGGGCCGGTTCCCTGGATCACCCCGTTATACATGGGGGAGCGGTCAATATTTTCCCGAATCATCTCGTGACCCTCTTCACAGGTATAGGTCAGGTAGCAATCCTCTTGAGGAATCTGAACACTGGCAGGATCTGTGGAAAAGGAGAAGGGCACCACAGGTACATCTCCCTTCTGTACCTCCATCTTACTGAAATCCAGAGACCTTCTGTCCACTCTGGCAGGAGTTCCGGTTTTAAAACGCTGCAAACGAAAGCCTAAATCCAAAAGAGCCTGACTCAGCTTTGTAGCTCTACGAAGGCCGTTTGGCCCGGTTTCCTCAGACACCTCTCCGTAAATGCAGCGGGCGTTCAAGTACACACCGGTGCAAATCAGTACTGCCTTGGCATAGTATCTGGCCCCGGTACTGCTGACAACTCCGCGAATTTCCGTCTTTTCCTCATTGCATAGCAGGGAGACGATTTCTCCCTGCCGAATATGAAGATTCTCCTGATTTTCCACAATATGCCGCATATTCCGGGAATAGACCTGCTTATCCGCCTGGGCTCTTAAGGAATGAACCGCCGGACCCTTGGATTTATTTAACATCCTGGACTGGAGAAAGGATTGGTCGCAGACCTTTCCCATCATTCCCCCCAGGGCATCCAATTCTCTTACCAGATGCCCCTTGGAGCTTCCCCCGATATTGGGGTTACAGGCCATCATGGAAATGCTGTCCGGGCTCAGGGTAAAAAGAATAGTTTTATGCCCCCGCCTAGCGGAAACCAGGGCCGCTTCCACTCCTGCATGCCCTGCTCCCACCACTACAATATCCACCTGTTCTTCTAAAAATGCCATATTCCCTCTTTACTATTTTCCCATGCAAAACTTTGCAAAAATCTCATTGATCAAATCTTCGGAAACATCCTCTCCCAGAATTCTTCCTAAGGCACTGTATGCCCCCATTAAATCTATGCTTAAGAAATCCTCGGACATTCCCAGACGGATTCCCTCCAAAACCAATTCCAAAGCAGACTTAGCCTCTTCCAATGCTGCAATCTGCCGTTCACTATGAATATAAGTTTCCGTGGAAAAGGAAAGACTTCCGGTATAGAAAAGCTCTTCCAGCTTTTGGCCAAGCTCCTCAATGCCCCTTCCCTCCTTTGCGGAAATGGGAAGCACAGGAAAACCGGTAGCCTTTTCCAGCTCTTCCTTTTGTAAAATGCTTTCCTTATCCATTTTATTGAGAAGCACCAGGACCTTTTTTCCCTCTAAAAGGGCTAAAATCTTTTGGTCCTCCTCCTCTAAGGGAAGGCTTCCATCCAAAACCAGAAGAACGCAGTCCGCCTTTTCAATCCCTTCCTTTGCCCGATTCACACCGATTTCTTCCACAATATCCTCTGTTTCCCGGATTCCTGCGGTATCCACCAAATGAAGGGAAAGGGAGCCGATACGAATATCCTCCTCCACCGTATCCCTGGTGGTTCCCGGAATATTGCTTACAATAGCCTTATCCGCCTTAACCAGACAATTTAAAAGAGAAGACTTTCCCGCATTGGGCTTTCCCACAATAACGGTTTGAATTCCCTCCTTTAAAAGTCTTCCTTCTCTTTGATGCTTCAAAAGCTCTGAAATTTCAGAAAGAATCCCTTCCACATGAGATTGACACCGAGTGGAAAATCCCTCCAAAGAAATATGCTCCGGATCATCCAATGCCGCCTCAATAAAGGCGGTATCCTCCAAGATTCTGCTCCGCATTCTCTTGATTTTCTCTTTCAATGAACCCTGTAGGAGAGAAAGAGAGGAGCGAATACTGTCCTCACTTTTGGCAGCAATTAAATCCGCCACTGCCTCCGCCTGAGAAAGATCGATTCGTCCGTTTAAAAAGGCCCGTTTACTGAACTCTCCCGGCTCCGCCGGTCTTGCTCCGGCCTTAAGAGTGGCCTGAAAAACCTTTTGCATCAAAAGGATTCCGCCGTGACAGTTAATTTCCACCGTATCTTCTCCGGTAAAGGATTTGGGTGCTAAAAAAGTGGAAACCAAAACCTCATCAATTTCCTTTTCGCCGTCAAAAACAAAGCCATAGCGAATCCGGTGGCTTTCCTTGATATCTAAAGGTCTTCCGCCCTTAGTTCTTAAAATTTTTCCGGCAATTTCCACGGCCTGATTTCCGCTAATCCGGATAATGCCGATTCCACTTTCTACTAATGCGGTGGCAATTCCGCTAATGGTATTTTCCAAATCCTCACCTCCTCAGCAATTCTGTATTTTACTAAGATTTGCACTACAATGCAATGAAAAGCCTAGGAAGGAAATTATAAATAAGGCTAAATAGCTTTATATACTCGATAAACAATAAAGGCCCGAAATAAGGGTAGAACTAACTCTCCCTATTTCAGACCTCTACTGATCAATATCACACAATTCCTTAACTTAGGTTTTATGACTTTTTTTGACGAATTCTTCTTACTGAATGCGTTCCTCTTACCGAATAAATTCTCTTACAAATTATTCTTCTTATTTCTTCCATGGGGTGTAAGAAAGTCTTATTCTTCGCCCTTCTCTTCTCTCTTTTCTTCTTTCCTGTCCTCTCTTCTCATCCGGTTTCCCTTATGGCGGAAATCCTTTTGGAACTTTCCTCCATTTTTACAGAAAATCACCACATGACGGAAGGGATCTTCTCCCTCGGATTTTGTGGAAACCTGACTGTCACTTTGCAGTGCGGCATGGATAATTCTTCTCTCGTAAGGATTCATTGGCTCCAAATGAACAGATTTCCTATTTTTCTTTACCTTGTAGGCAATGTTTTTAGCCAGACTTCTCAAAGTCTGCTCTCTTCTCTTACGGTAATCCTCCGTATCCAGCTTTACCCGAAGATACTCATCTCCGTGGTTTTTATTCACCACTAAAGAACAAAGATACTGTAAGGAATCCAGGGTTTGTCCTCTTTTTCCGATGAGGATGCCCATATCCGGTCCTATAAGGTTTATGTAAAGCTCATTGCTGCTGTTTCTAAATTCTGTCTGAAGCTCCACTTCCATTTCCATACCCTGAAATACAGAGTTTAAGAAATCTAAAGCAGCCTTGGTTACCGCTGCAATCTCCTCTTCGGAAAGGGGCGTAAGTTCTCTCTTCTCAGAACTTCTTCCTTCAAAGGACTTTTCCTCTCTCTTTACGGGAGCGGAAGACATAGGCGCAGGGATAGGATCGTAGCCTCCTCTGCTAAAGCCCTTAAAGCCTTCCTTCTTTTCAAACTTCTTCTCTCTTTTTTCCTGAGAAGAATTATGGGAAAATGTTTTATTTTCCTCGTAAGCTTTTTCTTCTTTTTTCTCGGAAGACTGCATTTTTTCATCTACAGAAGAGCTTTCCCTCTTTCCTTCCGCTTCCTTCTTTTCAAATGTCGCTTTCTCTACTGCCACCGGCTTTTCCGCTGCAGCTTTTTCTTTTGCGATTTCCGCTTCATCTTTTTCCCAGGCTTCAATAATCCAGGGCTTTGCCCCAATACCAAATAAGCCGTTGCTTCCCTGTACGATTACATTGTAGGAAATTCTGTCTGATGTACAACCTAAAGAGATGGTTGCCTTCGTAATCGCTTCTTCTACCGTCTTTGCAGAAACTCTAAACTTGTCCATAGCTTTTCTCCCTAAGCTTTTTACTTTTTCTCTTTTTTCTCATGCTTTTCATTGTAAAGCTGTACCATGTTTGCCTTGCTGGCTAATGATCCCTCTTTCGCATTTTGATTGTAATAGTCTGTAGATTCTTTTGTCTTCAGATTTTGCTTTGCAATCTTTTCCATACGATTCTTTTCTTCAGAATCTTCCTTAGCCTGCATAAGCTTTAATCTGTTTTCCACGGTCTTTTCATCAATGGGAGGTAAGCCTTTTTTTGCTCTTTTTTCATTGGCCTTAGCCATAGCATCCTGTAAAAGCTCTTCATTGCTCTTCTTTCCGAAGTACCAGTTTAAAATCAACTGCTGTAAGAGCATAAATACGGAAGAAGCAATCCAGTATAAACCGATTCCGGAAGCGAAGCTGAAGCAGAACCACACAGACATCAAAGGCATCATAACGTTCATGCTCTTCATCATCTGCTGGGACTGATCTCCCTCCTCTGTTGCTGTAGGCATGGTTTGCTTCTGCATCAGCAGGGTAGAAGCCCACTGGCTTAAGCCTGCCAAAACAGGAATTAACCAGTAAATATTGGGGGTAAATCCATAGGCAGAGGGGGCAGTGGAAAGGTTTAAGCCTAAAAAGCTGTTAATCTCTGTAGACTTTGCTGCAGCTTGCTGAATTACCTGGGTAGCAGAGGGGAAAATTTCCGGAAGCTTTGCCCACTGCGTAGGATTTAACTTATACAAAAAGTCAATTACGAAGTTATGAACTGCATCTGCATTATACTTACTGGGGTCATCCAGACCTAAGTTATGTAAGGTCTTTAAAATAGATTCCATGCCATTAGCTTTTCCGAAGTCCAGAAGACTTTGTGCCGCAGAAGAACCTCCGATAGCAGTGGAAACACTTTCATAAACTGCCTTTACGGAAGGAACATAAGCAGGAATGTTCATAATAATACGACACAGGGCGAAAATAATCGGCATTTGTAAAAACAAAGGCAAGCACCCTGCAGTCA
>CAUUUY010000093.1:0-6664 GCA_963548305.1 uncultured Oribacterium sp. | reverse complement strand
TACCTGAATTGCACTCTGCTGAATCTCCGCCATTGTATGGGAAAGATCCGCTGTGATATTGTTAATGGAATCAAAGAGAGGTCTATAGGATCCGCTATAGTATTCCTCATTCTTCATTTCCAGATTGAAATTTCCGTGAGCCAGCTCGGTGAGCTTCTCGGAAAGGTCAGAGATGATGGAACGGATTCTTTCTACTACATTGTTCATGGACTGCATCAGAACACCGATTTCATCGTTACTCTTATGGGAAAGATCCATGGAGAAATCTCCTGCGGATAACTTCTCTCCTGCCTCTGCCACCTTCTGTAATGGCTTTAAGAAGCGAGTAATCAAAACTGCTGTCACGATAACCAGAAGGATAACCGTTGCCACACCGGCAACTGCACCGATATTTACCAAACGGTCTACTTCTCTGTCGTAGTCCTTCTCGGAAATATTTAATCTAACCCACCAGGTGCTGCCGTGCATATCGATGGGCTGGAAATACTCTCTTCTCTCCTGATTATGCTCATTTACAATCTTTAATGTGAAAGCTTCTTTGGATTCCATCTTTTCGGAAATGGCTTTGTAGGCCTTCTCCGGAAGAAGCTCCTCCAGTGTTTTCCCGTTTACTTCCTCATTTTTACTGTGAATCAGGCCTTCTCCATCAATCATATTTACAAACATAGAGGGGAAGGCAGGATCCTCCATGCTAATGTTAAGTAACATATCTTCCTTTACATCCAGAAGAATAGCACCCACAAACTGATTGTTGTTCATGATAGGCTTTGTGATGGCAAACATTCTCTTGCTGGGGTCTACCGTATCACTGTAAACCGGGGAAACATAGGTATCACCCTTCTCCTTTGCTCCGGTGTAATAAGCGATATTTTGATACTTCTCATAGGGGAAGTTCATGATTCTTCTATTCTCAACTTCATTTCTAAGAAGCAGAGGCGCATAATTATCAATACCCTGATAGAAAGCATGGGGCTCGAAAAGAACACCGATATCCTCCAGATTGTCATCATCCTTCATGTTGGAATACAGTGCATTCAGCATTACTACCTCGGCATTGTAGCGGGAAGCCGGAAGGTACGCATCCACCACACGACTGCGGAAGGATGCATTTTCCATAGGGGTAACAGTTTGGTCATTGCCCTCGATATCTCTAATCTTCCATGGGTTACCGGGTTTTCCGCCGACTTCATCATTTTGCTGGAAGACAAAGCTGATACTCTGCTCAATGTTGTTCGTAATGGTATCTAATTTTGTCATCAAATCGCTCAGATCGGAAGATGCTTCTGCCGCCTTATCCGCCATATTGGCATCGATTCTCTTATCCATAGCAATTTCAAAGCTGTGAATCAGGAAATATAGCAATCCCAATAAAATCACAAAGGTCAATGAACCCAGGATTAAGGACATTTTCTGACTAAGCTTCAGGTTCTCGTAAAAAGAGCCTGTGGCCTTCTGTTTCTTCTTCATATTTTTTCTTTCCTCCTTGAATTTCGTGCTCCTAAATCATTTTTTAATGAAGAACTCTTAGATTCATCGACCATCCTCAAGCATATATAAGTGAAAACTGTTTTTTCGCTTCTTCTTATTCCTCTCGAAGTCTAAATCTTCCCACCAAATCGCTTAAGATATTGGCCTGTCCGGAAAGCTCTTCGGAAGCTGCTGCAGATTCTTCCGCCGTGGCAGTGTTACTCTGTACTACGGAGGAAATCTGATCGATTCCTACGGATACCTGCTCTACCGCCTTGGACTGTTCCACCGTTGCTTCCGCAATCTGATTCACAAGGTCTGTCACCTTTCCTGTTCCGCTAACCACTCTCTGTAAGGATTCTGCCGTACTGTCTGCCAGAACAGTTCCCTGCTCTACTGCCTGAAGTGTCTCTTCAATCAACATGGTAGTATCCTTTGCCGCATTTGCAGACTTCTGGGCAAGGTTTCCTACCTCATCCGCTACTACCGCAAAGCCCTTTCCTGCTACACCGGCTCTTGCCGCTTCGATTGCCGCGTTAAGCGCCAGGATATTGGTCTGGAAAGCGATATCATCAATGGTCTTGATAATCTTACTGATTTCTCCGGACTTTTCATTGATGTTTTCCATGGCAGCCTTCATCTGCTGCATTGGCTTGTCGGAGTTACTTACTTCCTTACCGGCATTCTGTGCCTCTGCGTTAGCCAGGCGGGTGTTCTCCGCCGTCTTCTTAATATGCTCGGAAATATCATTTACCGTTGCAGAAAGCTCTTCAATGGAAGAAGCCTGCTCTGTAGCACCCTGAGAAAGTCCCTGGGCACCGGAGCTTACCTGCTCCGCACCGGAATTCACCTTTACCGCACTCTGCTGAATCTCCGCCATGGTGCCGGAAAGGTCGGAGGTAATGTTGTTAATGGAATCGAAGAGCGGACGATATGCACCGCTATAGTATTCTTCGTTGTTCATTTCCATATTGAAGTTTCCTTGTGAGAGTTGATTTAATTTCTCGGAAAGGTCTCCGATAATGGAACGAATTCTGGAAACTACATCTCCCATGGAATGCATTAATTTTCCGATTTCGTCCTTGCTCTTATAGGAAAGATTCATGTCAAAATCCCCTACGGATAACTTTTCTCCTACCTCTACCACCTTCTGCAGGGGCTTTAAGAAATAGCCAATCAACAGGGCGCATGCAAATGCAAGAACAAATACCGTACTAAATCCTGCTACAATTCCCACATTTCTTAATCTGTCCACTTCCTTACTATAATCCTGATGAGAAATGCTGAGTCTTGTCCACCAGGTACTGCCTTCCATATCAATAGGATAATAGTACTCTCTTCTTGCCTGTCCATTCTCATTGACAATATTAAGAGCAAAGGCTTCCTTGGACTCCATCTTTTCGGCAATGGCCGTACTTGCCTTCTCCGGAAGAAGTTCCTTTAAAGTCTTTCCATTTACTGTTTCTTTTTTACTGTGAATAATCCCCTCTCCATCAATCAGGTTCACAAACATAGAGGGGAATTCCTCATCGGTCTGACTTGCGGTGAGTAATACTTCTTCCTTTACATCCAAAAGAATACTTCCCAAAAACTGATTGTCCTTCATAATAGGATGATAAATCGCAAACATTCTCTCTTCCGGCTTGCTAACGTCTCCGTAAACCGGTGTAATAAAGGTAGAGCCCTTTTCCTTTACCGCCTTATAATAAATTTCATCCTTATAATTGGAATATGGATGGTTGGTAATTGCTCTTTTATCCAGATCTTCTTGGGAAAGAATAGGGGCATAATTCTCTATTCCCTGATAAAATGCATTCGGCTCAAATAAAATACCGATATCTGCCAGATTCGGTTCCGTCTTAAGGTTTGCATACAGCGCATTTAAAATCACCACCTCCGCATTGTAACGGGAAGCAGGAAGGTAAGCGTTTACCACACGGCTCCGGAAGGATACGTTTTCCATAGGGGTGATGCTCTGGGGATTTCCATCCTCATCGTTAATGGTCCAGGGATTTCCGGGAACACCTCCCACCTCATCATGCTGGTCAAATACAAAACTGATGCTTTCCTCAATGTTGTCGGCTGTGGCATTCAGCTTGGTGATTAGGTCATCCAGAGTATAGGACGCCTGCTCCACCTTATCCGCCATATTGGCATCCACCTTCTTATACATAGATAATCTAAAGCTATGTATCAAAAAGAACAGTAATGCCAATAAAAGCAAGAAGGTCAAAATCCCGATGATAATTGACATTTTCTGCCCTAATCCGAGGTTCTCCAATAAGGACCCCTTCTCCTGCTGCTTCTTCTTCACTTTTTCATTCCTCCTTGAATTTCGAACTCCTATTTTTATTGTAAATCTTATAAGCACATAGGTTCATCGGCGTAGCCCATACTTATATAAGGAAATTAGCGTTTTATCAAAGAATTTCCCTAGACAGCTGAAAAGATTCAAGAAGGCTGTTAAAAGCTTTTAAGAAGTCAGTGAAAAAGATTCCGGAAGCTTTCTTGTACTTTCTTTCTGAAAATGCTATTATGCAAAAAACTTTCTTCTTATTATATGGAAAGATTTTTAAAATCCCACAAAGGATAATAAGACTTAGAAATGGCACAACACGAAAACAGGAAGAACGAAGACAGAATTCTAAAAAAAAGCAAAAAGAAAAATCTGCTTTTCTCTTATAAAAAAGCAAAACTGTCCGATATTGTGTTGAGCTAAAAAACAGAGAGAAAGGATAGCTATGTCATTATTTTATGGAAATGGAGTAGCCCTCACGGAGAAGACCCTGGATTTACTCTGGGGACGGCAGAATCTTACGGTGAACAATATCGCCAATGTGGATACGCCGAATTACAAGTCAAAATATCTCACCTTTGAGAATGAACTTCTTCACCGCATTTCTACTGCGGAGCAGGGTGGACGAAAAAAGGTCGCCATCGGGAATGCAATACAGTCCCAGAGGGCAAGAATTCACAGCACAAAAAACGAATCCAGTCGACTAGATGGAAATAACGTGGACATGGATCAGGAACAGGTGGAGCTTGTTAAAACCACCTACGCTTACCAGTATATGGTAAACTCTGTAAACAATGACTTAAGAAGACTTATGGCAGCAGCGAAAAGCTTCTAGCCCCTTTTCCATAGGATGATAGGAAGAGGAAAATGATGATTTCAGGAAGAAAGGATGCTTCCGAACTTTTCTGGAATACTGAGTTTTTCTCCCTTTTTTGGAGGAAATGGGTATAGAAGCACTGCCGAAACGGCGGTGTTTTTTTTCGGCATTTTCCAACTTTGCCTTATGGCAGTAGGGATTTTGCCGATAGATAACGAGGATACTGCTGTGAAACAGAACACAGTTTAGTAAATAGGAAAAGGTGGTAAAACTATGGATAGTACAATGGAAGGAATGCTGGACACCTATCTCTTGGAGACGGAAGCGCTCCTGGATAAGTTGGACGAAATGCTTATCGCAGATGAAAAGGTAGGGGATTTCTCCACAGATGACGTAAATGAAATTTTCCGAATCATGCACACCATTAAGGGTTCCAGTGCCATGATGGAGTTCACTCCTCTCTCCAATATCGCTCACCATATTGAAGACATGTTCTTCTTTATTCGTGATAAGGGAATTGATTCTTTAAGCGGAGACCAGAAAAGTGAACTTTTCGACTTAATGTTCCGTTCTGAGGATTTTCTTCGTAGCGGACTGGAGAAGGTAAAGGCCGGCGAAGAGTTGGATAACAATGTTGAAGAATTTGCAGGTTCCATCAATGCTTTCTTGGCAAAGATTTCCGGAAAAGCTCCCGCAGACTCCGCTCCTGTTGTAGAAGCGGCAGACAGCACAAAGGCTTCCGGTGAGAATCGCAATCTTCCTAAGGATGATAAGGCTAAGAAATTCATCCATGTCTTCTTAGATGAAGGAATCGGCATGGAAAACCTTCGTGCCTTTATGATTGTAAATGCAATCAAGGAATTTGACTTAGAGTTCCGTTATTATCCTGCAGATATGGATAGCAATCCGGAAACAGCACAAACCATTATCGATGAAGGATTTTTCCTTGCCTTCGATAGTGACGAGGACTGTGAAAAGGGTGAGAAAATCTTACGGGAACAGAGCCATATCCTCTCCTATGAGCCTGTAGAGGCAACAAAGGCAGAGGCAAAGGCAGAGGTTAAAAGTGCAAATACAGAAAGCAGCTCCGCACCAAAGGCAAGCAAAGAGCCTGCCGCAGCTCAGCAGACTGCACAGCAAAAGGCTGCAGCACCTGTAAAGCAGAGCTTGATTTCCGTAAACCTGCAGAAGCTGGACAGCTTAAACGACCTGGTAGGAGAAATTGTTATTACCGAATCTATGGTAACCTCCTCTCCTGTTCTTCGTATGCTGCCTCAGGAAAGTCTGGACAACTTCATGAAGTCTGCAAGACAGCTTCGTAAATTAACCGACGATCTTCAGGATATTGCCATGAGCTTACGAATGGTGTCCATCTCCGGTGTATTCCAGAAGATGAACCGTATCGTTCGTGATATGAAGCAAAAGCTTGGAAAAGACGTTAAGCTTACCATCATCGGTGAAGATACCGAAGTGGATAAGACTATCGTAGATAGCATTCAGGATCCTTTGATGCACATCGTTCGTAACAGTATGGACCACGGTATCGAGGAAACCAAGGAAGAGCGTATCGCAGCAGGTAAGGATTCTCAGGGTGAGTTAATCCTCTCCGCTTCCCACACTTCTTCCGAAGTTATCATTACCGTTCAGGATGACGGTTACGGAATGGATCCGGAAAAGCTTTTAGACAAGGCCGAGGAAAAGGGAATCCTTTACAAGCCTCGTTCCGAATACAGCAAGAAAGAAGCTTTGGGCTTGATTATGCTTCCCGGCTTCTCCACCAACACCGCAGTAACCGAGTTCTCCGGTCGAGGCGTTGGTATGGACGTAGTAAAGAAGAATCTGGAGTCTGTTGGAGGTACCATCAGCATTTCCAGTGAAATCGGTAAGGGTTCAACCTTCACCATGAAGATTCCTCTTACACTGGCTATTATGGACGGTATGAAGGTAAATGTTGGAGATACCATCTTCACCATTCCTATCGTAAATATCCGTCAGTCCTTCAAGGTAGATGATTCCGAGGTCGTATTTGACGAGAACGGAAATGAGATGGTAAAGAGAATGGATGTTTTCTATCCAATCATTCG
>CAUUUY010000092.1:0-6691 GCA_963548305.1 uncultured Oribacterium sp. | reverse complement strand
CTCAACAATCGATTTGGGAATGATTTGATCAGGAAAGGATAATGAAAATGAACTTTTTTAACTTTGAATTCTTTTTCGGACTTATGGTTGGCCTCTCTTTTCTCCTCACCTTTTATATCTATTTGCGACTCCTTATCGGCGTAATAAGAAAGCGGGAAGTCCCGCAGTGGATTTATAAATTCGGGCAGGCTTTTCAGGGAAGAGTGCATATTGAATATGAAAATGCAACGAATTCCGCCGCTCTTCGGGATGCCAATTTATTTCTCTTTCTTTGGCTTTTGGTCAATGTTTTGACCTTTGCTTTTCTATACCATAAAAACGGAGACGCTCATGCCGCTCTCTATCAATGCATGAAGATGCCATTTGCTACGATCATAGTAGCACTAATAGTCCACCCAATCTTGCTTTTACTTAGAATGCAGTTCAGTTCTTCCGAAGATGCCTATCATATCTACTCCACTACCAATGCAGTTCGCGGAGCAGCATTTTTTTCCGTCTTCCTTCTCGCTCTTTACGTCAATATGTAGAGCTTCCGTAAAAGCCCGTGGAACATAGCGAAGCCAGAAATGAACGATTGTATTGGCTAAGCATACAAACCGTCGACTATTCGTTATGAAAAAGCTATCCTTCGGCGTGACTTTTCATGCAGATTATTCTCTTACCAACTACGGAATTCGCACTCAAGGAAAATGCATTAATATCCTACTTCAGCCAATATAAAGGGAAGCATAACTCCTCCAAGAATCATCCAAGCGGCAAGGTTAATGCCTAAAATGGCGAAGAAAAACATAGCTATAGAATTCCCTTTTCGAATCTGTATGCTAAAGTTGCTCAAATCTACCGGCTGTTTGAAGAGAAGATTTCCGATGGATGCCTCCAGCCTGTCTCTCACGCTGCTTTCTCCATCTAAAGACAGGGTATAATTTCCCTCTTCTTCCACTTGAAAATGATAAAGTTCCATTCTTCCTTTATCAAAGCCAGTGACTGAAGTACGCATAAAACTGGGAGAAAGGTACACATTTTCCCCGGTCTCTGCTCTTCTTAACTGAAAGCCAATATTTCCGATAGGAGTTTTTTTGAAACGCCTTCCGCTAAGCCAAATCCCGTAATTTCCCTGAGGAAGATGAACGCTTCCCTCTTCCTCTGTGCAGGGCATTTCAAAGAATAGCTCTGCCTTCGCAAAACGGATCGTTTTTCTAATGCTAAAAATCAATAACGCAATTCCCATGGGTATCAATAAAAAACATAAATTTCTCATTTTGTCTCTCTTTCTAAAATGCTATCTTTACTGTCATTCTTTAAGAATACATAATATCTTTGCTTGAGAACGGCATAATGTATTTCTCTAAGAATGCATAATGTCTTTGTTTAAGAAGGCATAAATAGCATAAACGTCAATCCCAAGATAACAGAAATTGCAGTGATAATCGATAAGATTTTCCCTCTGTTCCAATATCGCAGGGTAATATATAGCCCATCCAATATATCAAAACCGGAAACACACTGGAAAAGAAAATGCAAGATACATTGTCCGACTTTCCATCCCTTTTGCTTCCTGCTTAGTATAATCAGGCAAATGGCATAGCTAAATCCTGCTAATCCCGCCATAAAAGATATGCCCAGAAAAAGCGGTGCTACTACCAAGCTCATGGCGAAGAAAAAAGGAGCAATGAATAGAGTCGCCGGCAGTACCAGCAGCACAAAGGAAAGCCCTATTCCTCCAAGTAAGACCACAAGAAAGATGGCCAGAAAAACCAGCACGGCAGGCAGAGAACTGTATTTAAAGAAAAGGAAAGCCTTTATGCACTGCTCACTATCCTCTCTTTTAAAGATTTTAAAAGCCTCCACAATCTGAGTGATTAAAAGACCGGTAAACACAAGGGCAAACAGGATATTTAATAAGACATAAAGCTGTAAACTGAATATGGGGCTTGTCGGAAGCAGGATAATAAAAGCAACCCAAGCATATAATACAAAAATATGAAATATTCTGAAAATCCATGAAAAATGCTTCATAAGCTTACCTCTGCCTTTCAGATAGTAATAAACATAAGCAAAACGTATGCCACCCTATTGATATGGTTTCATATCCCTTTTATCCCGCAAGATGCCCACGCTTCGCATACGATATTCGTTAAGAAGAAAATGTCGGCAGTGCTGACACAATTAGGTTGTAGCGTGTTTCCAAGATGGCCTTTTATCCGAAGATTGGATAAATCGATTAAAAGACCGGATGAGATTCCTTAAACATAGAGCTTATGTCTAATCCTTTTCGTAGAAAACAATATCCATACGTTCATTAATCTTATCCATTCTTCCGGTCTGATGATAGCCCATCTTTTCGTACAAATGAAGATTCCCTGCTTCTTGTAGTATCGTGTCCAAGCACCAGTGATGACAGCCAAGGCTGTTCGTATCTTGCAATGATTTTCTCCAGCCCCTCTGCACCCGGACTCATATCATAGTCTTGATATTTATCCAACAATTCCGAAAAAGCTTTGATTTGCATTTCCCATATGGTTTGCAAATCCTCTCTAGTAGCCGCTTTTAATGAAACTGTCGCCATTAGATGCCCTCCCTCTGTATGCGATAATCCCTGTTACTGTTTAACTCCATTATACAGGTAAATCCGAGAAGTTTACAAAGCAAAGTCATTACCCCTGGTCTATAGAGAAATTCGAAAGAGAATACCGTTTAAAAAAGGTATCCTATCCTGTCTTAGAAAATCAGGATGAAGGAAAGATAATTCAGCCTAGACAAAATGGCTGAAAGTGTTAAGCTTCTATTAGTTAAATGAGGCTAATACCGTGTTACTTGTTATATCATTATGTAAAACGGTAGAAGGGAGGTAAGATTATATGGTCTATTATTTGTTCTATTTATTCTTTGCCTTTATCATTTGCCTTGCCTACGGCTTCTCCTTTTATCTTTATCTTCTTTTGGAGTTTGCCGTTAAGCAGAAAAAAGAAGTACCAGATTGGTTTTATCGGATCGGGCAGAGTATGCAGGATAGAATTCACCGCGTTAAATTAGAAAATAGGACAAACTATGATGCGCTAAAGCAGAGTCGTTTTTTTCTTCGGGGAATGCTTCTTTTAAGCTTCTTTACCTATCTTTTCTTTCATGCCAAAAGCCATGCTATTTCTTCCGTACTTTTCAATTTCGGAAAAGCACAGTTTGTCATCTGCTTTGTGATGAAAGAACTGACACAATATTGGAATTTAGGCTCCTCTCCAAAGGAAAAAAGAAGCTATTATTCCCCAAGCTTTGCCGTAAGCGGATGTTTCATCATCAGCTCGGTTCTGCTTCTTCTTTTTGTGGTAAGCATGGAGCAACTACGGTTTCACATTTCGTTTCCATAGATTTATCCCCCAAAGCCTTGTCAATCATTTCCACCTTATTCGGGCGTTTCATCAAACGATAATACTCTCGCCAAAGTAAAGGGGATTGCAGGGGGATGCTTTCCGTTCCCAAGGGAAACATTTCCACAATCTGCTCCTTCTCCAAGGAACAATCCACCACATTCCCTTCATAGACAATGGCAAAGCCCGCCATAACATCCACATCAATCCCCTCTATGCTAAATTCCATAAAGCTTTTTGTCTGATATTTTGCTTTGGGATTTTCCGGCTTCAACTCTCCCATTACTAATAAGATGCTGCGAACACGGTCAACATCCGAGCAGAAAATCATCAGGTCAATGTCATCAAAGGAGGGGACTATCTTTTTAAAATAAAGCATCATAGAGCCTCCTAATGCCCACTCAATCCGCTCTTCCTTGAAACGATGTGCAATTCTTTTTAATAGGTTGATTTTTTCTTCTAAATTAATCATACACCCTCTTCAACCAACTAATAAATCCGTACTTCTTCCCCAGTCTTTTTGCTCTCGCTTTATCTAAATCTGTATCGCCTTTCAGTATCCCTGCAAGAGAATCCGTTAAATAAGATACCGCCTTTTCTCGCGGAATAAAACGGCCTACCTCTTTTCCGTTTTTTGTGACGATAATCTCATTGCCCTCCTGAACCATAGTAAGATACCTACCAAAGTTGTCCTGCATCTCCGTTGCTGTAACAATTAATTGATTTCCTAACATAACATCATCTCTTAAAAAAGACTTTTCATAATCTTCTTTGGTATACACATCATCACGGTTCTTTCCGGATCCACCACCTGACAGAAACGCAGGTCTCCCACGGCGCTGAGAAGCATTCCGGCTTCGTTTAAGGAGAGTCCCAGATTCTCCTGTACTCTTTCATTCATGATTCGTACTGCATGGAAAACCGCCTTTTCTATCTCCTCGTGGGAGTAGATTACACCGCAAATCTCTTCATTTTCCAGCATAGGGGTTTCAATGCTGATTCCCTTAATCACGGACAGTCTTACCTTCACCTCTGCGGAAATTTCCACCCCGCTGACCATTACCTCTCCGTCTCCCATCGCTGCATGCACATCTCCCAGGGAGAAAATGGCACCATCATGGAATACAGGAAAATAAAGGCTTGCCCCTTCTTTGATGCGCTTATTATCCATGTTTCCGCCGTGGCAGCCCGGTGTCCCGCAGTTGATGGAGGTATTTTCCGGTGCAACACCGATAACGCCAATCATGGGCGTAACATCAAACACCAGCTTGTCGTTGAAATGAACCTTGCCCTCTTCCACCTTAATCCGTTTTACAGACTCTTCTTTCACCAAAGAACCTAACACGCCATTGTCCGGAAGGGCACACATAACGCCCTGCTTATCCAAAACGATTTCCAGAATTTCCACCTTAAGGACATCTCCAGCCTTTGCATTCTGCACATAGACAGGACCGGTGGCGGGATTGATACGGTCCCAATTCAAAGCTCCGATACAAGTTCCCTCTTCACTAAGCTGATTATCAAAGCAGTCGTGGGTACGGAAAATGACGGTTTCTCCGTCCATCACCTCCGCAACGCATTCATTTTTACTGTCAAAGGCAAATACTCTATTGTTTTCAATAATTTTCATAATTTCTCCAATCCAGTTTACACTCCCATTGTTTCCTGTCACATAAGAAGGATGTCAAATAATCAAATTTTTCTTGCAAACAAGCCCACATTGTCTTCCGATACTTTTGGCACTTGTATCATCATATTGATTCTATTGAACTTTTTCAATAATTACTTCTCTCAGGCTAAGGTTTTTTTGCACTACTCATTGTTGAAAAACACACCCGTAAATACTAATACAGCAAACATTGTAATTTATGGGATTTTTCTATGTGCATAGAAAAATGATTATGCTATACTCTTTTTTAAAGGAGAATAAGAAAATGGTGAATAGAAAAAAAGTGAGTCGAGATATCGCTTATCAAAAGGAAAATATTAAACGAATTCCCTTTTCTATACAGCTTTCAGAGTATGATATATTGAAAGCGCAAGCTGCTAATATGCCGATGAATACATTTATCAAGAAAGCCCTGAATTCCTACACAGGGCAGGAGATATTTAAGGTATAGGGAGTAAATATGGAAGATAGTAAAGATGAAATCCGTTTTGAATGGGACGACAGAAAAAACCAAATCAATATCAAAAAACATGGAATTAGTTTTTTAGAAGCAGAAGAGGCATTTTTTGATGATTGTGCCGTTAGGTTTGATGATCCGGAACATTCTATAGGAGAAGAAAGGTTTTTGCTTATAGGAGCTACCGTAAGAGGTTTACTAATGGTTTGCCATTGTTATAGGGAGGAAGGTGAGGTCATTCGATTAATCTCTGCTAGGAAAGCAACAAAGAACGAACGCCTAATTTATATAAAGGAGAATGAATAATGAGAGAAGAATATAACATTAAGGAATTAAATCCTCAAAAAAATCCTTATGCAAAAAAGTTAAAAGAACAATCGACTATACAGATAAGCCCTACTGTGATGAATTACTTCCAAAAACAAGCTGAAGAGCTGGATGTTTCTTCACAAACATTAATCAATATGTGCTTGCTTGATATCGTGAACAATAATAAAAAAATTAATTGGAATTAAGATATCGACTCGGAAAGAAGGCAGGAAAATGAAGAAAATTCTTATTGTAGTAGATATGCAGAAGGACTTTATTGACGGTTCTTTAGGAACAAAGGAGGCGGAAGCCATTGTACAAAAGGTAAAAGAAAAAATCCTCTCCTATCCCAAAGAGGATGTTTACGCAACCCTAGACACTCATAGAGAAGATTACCTCTCCACCCAAGAGGGTAAAAATCTTCCTGTCTCCCACTGCATTAAGGGAACGGATGGCTGGCAGTTGGATAGCGCTCTTCAAGGCTTAATCCTAGCGGATCATTTCTTTGAAAAGCCCGGCTTTGGAAGTTTGGAGTTGGCAAATGCTATGAAATCCCTCTGTCAGGAACTTAAAAGCAAAGAACAGGATTTCTCCATCGAGCTTGTAGGCTTATGTACCGATATCTGCGTGGTTTCCAATGCCCTTCTTCTAAAGGCATTTTTACCGGAAGTTCCTATCTCTGTGGATAGCCGGTGTTGTGCAGGAGTTACGAAGGAAAAACACGAAGCTGCTTTGGAGACTCTACGGTCCTGTCAGGTGGAAGTGCTATAGGAAAATAACGGGCTATCAAAATCAAAATAGTTTTCTAAGCAATATAGGTCTAAATTAGTGGCACGCTCTCGCTAGCTTCGCCACGAATCGGATACTAAGCGAAAAACAGCGATTCTCATTATT
>CAUUUY010000091.1:0-6737 GCA_963548305.1 uncultured Oribacterium sp. | reverse complement strand
ATTTTTTCGTTTTTCGTGCCCTTTTTCTCCCGATTTTCTCCGATTACAGAGCTGTAGCCATCCGAATAGCCTCTTCCTCTTCCGCCGTAAAGCAGGTGTTTTCCAGCGCTTTCACATTTTCCCAAAGCTGTTCCTTCTTGCTGACTCCCACCAAAACGGAGGTGGTGGACTTGTCCCGCAACACCCAGGATAAAGCCATTTCCGAAAGACTCTGTCCTCTTTCCCCGGCAATCTTTAAAAGCTTTGCAAGCATCTGCCGTTTTTCCTCGGTAAAGTCCTCTTTATGCAAATACCTTCCGTCCTTTATCATACGGGAATCTTCAGGAATTCCCTCCACATAGCGGTTGGAAAGGAGCCCCTGGGCCAAGGGACTGAAGCAAATAAGCCCCATGCCTTCTTCTTTAGCGGCAGCCTTTAAGCCATTTTCCTCCACCTTTCTATCCAAGATGGAATAACGGTTTTGGTTAATCACCAGAGGAAGCCGTATTTCCTTCGCAATCTCCACAGCCTTCTTCATGGTTTCTCCGTCATAGTTGGAAATTCCCGCATAAATCGCCTTGCCGGACTGCACAATCTGCAGCAATGCCAGCATGGTTTCCATCAAAGGGGTATCCGGATCCATGCGATGGTGGTAGAAAATATCCACATAATCCAGTTGCATACGCTTTAAGGAAGCATCACAGCTTGTCAGCAAATACTTTCGGGAGCCACCATTTCCATAGGGTCCTTCCCACATATCATAGCCCGCCTTGGTACTGATTAAGAGCTCCTCCCGATAAGGGCGAAAATCTCTTTGGTACAGAATCCCGAAATTTCGCTCCGCCTCTCCGTAGGGGGGACCGTAATTGTTGGCTAAATCAAAATGGGTGATGCCTAAGTCGAAGGCCTCCCTAAGAATATCCTGCATCTGCTCCTGAGAATTCCGTTCCCCGAAGTTATGCCAAAGTCCCAGGGAAATAGCCGGAAGATACAGGCCGGATTCCCCCGCCTTTCGATATTCCATACCATCATAACGATTTTTATTGGCCACATAAGTTTTTCTAATATCCATCTCATACCTCCTGAGGCAAGTTATTTTCCGGACTTCTCAAAAAAGGAAATGTATTGGGGAAGACCGTCTACAAAATCACAGCTGTATTCCCCTAAAATCAAGGGGCGAAGATAGTCTAAGGCCTCCTCTTCCAGACTGTGTCCGTCCTTTCCAATCCAAGAAAAGGGAATCTTCTTCTCCCGATTGGCCACCTCGGAAAGAGAAACCGCGGAATACTCTACAGCATACCCGCTTCCCGCTTTGTCGGATTTCCCGGCATTGGAGCTCTCCGAAGCCTTCTGTCCGGAAGACTTTTCAAAAGAGTTCTCTCCGGATGGCCCTACAAAAGAGTTCTCTCCGAACGATTCTACAAAAGAGTTCTCTCCGGATGGTTTTCTCCGAAGAGAAGACATTTTCCCGTTTTCTCCCAAAACGGCCAACTCCACAGCCTGAGCTCCCAGTAAGAAGGACTCTTCCACATCGGTTTTAGAAAGCAAATGTCCGGCACAGCGCTGTAAAAGATTAAACTCAATGCTTCTGGTTTTCACCGACATTTTTTCTAAAATCATCTGCTCCAACACCGCTCCTGCTCCTCCGGCAATGCTGTGTCCAAAAGCATCTTTGTTCCCTTCCTCTCGACCGTAGGTATAAAGGAATTTTCCATTGCTGTCCTTGATGCCCTCCGAAACCGCCACCATTACCTGGTCAGACTTTTCCAGAGCCTTTTCCACGTCCTTTTGGAACTGTTCTTTGGAAAAGCTCTGCTCCTCCAGATAAATGAGGTAGGGAATGCTGCCTTTTTCTGCGGAAAGAGCCGCGGCGGCGGTAAGCCAGCCTGCATTTCTTCCCATCATTTCCACAATCATCACGTATTTGGTGTCATAGACCAGACACTCCCGCTCCAGCTCCAAAAGAGAGGCCGCAATATACTTGGCGGAGGAGCCGAAGCCCGGACAATGGTCGATTCCTTCCAAGTCGTTATCTATGGTTTTGGGTACCCCTACCACCACAATGTCCTCCCCCTGTTCCTTACAGTAGGCGGACAGCTTCCAGGCGGTATCCATGGAATCATTTCCCCCAATATAGAGAAAATACCCGATATTCCATGCTTTAAAAACGGATAAGAGCTCCTGAAACTCTCTCGGGTCTTCCTGGGGATTTTTCAGTTTTAAACGGCAGGACCCAAGAGCCGCCGCAGGAGTCTGGGCAAGTCTGGAAAAATACGCCGCCTCCTGCCTTGTGCTTCCCTTTTCCAACAGAAAGTCTCCAAAGGGAGAAAGGAGGATGCCCTCTTCTTCTTTTTTCGGAAAATACTCTTCCATCTGCTTCTTGGCACAGGCCTTCAGCTCCACAAATTCCTCTGAAAACACGCCGGCAATACCATGCTGTGCCCCATAGATTTTATCGATCTTTTCCTCCTGCATAGCCTTCCAGATTACCCCGGAAAGACTGGCATTAATTACCGCAGTAGGGCCGCCGGACTGAGCCACCAAAAGATTCTTTTTCATAGTACTCCTATTCTACCTTAAGCCTCATCTCACTATGCCGCTCTTGGCTATACCACTCTTTACTTCTCTTTGCTTTACTACACTTATCTTTACTACACTTATCTTTACTACGCTATTCTTTATTCTGCTTCTCTTTACTTCATTGCTCTAGGCTAATCTTTACCGGCATTTGCCCTACTTTCCCTGTTCCTCCAAATAATGCGACAGGAAGGACATGGGGAAGGGGGGAGAAGACAAGGGCTTCACCGCAAGCTGCATTAAAAGCAGGGGATTGTCATCCGCCAAAGCACGATTCAACGAGAGCTTTCCACAAGACTTACAAAGGTGAAGAATGCTCCAATCCCCATCTCCCTTGGAAATCACCCCGATGGGCTCCATTTGTCCATGACAAGTAGCTTTCCGGTCTCCCGGCTCCTCATCCACATGGAGGCTATACAGGCAGTGGGGACAATGATTTCTATGCTGAGATCCTGCCCCTTCGGGATGAATTTCTTTTCCGCAGTGGGCACAATGAAAGCTTTCCAAGCAGGGGGTGAAGCGATAATCGATGGTTCTTGGCTCCACAACTTTTCCCGCCCCGCTCTCTTTTTGCACTCCGCCATCTTTCCATTCTGCGGCGTCCTTGCGCTCTCCGGTCTCTTTTCGTTCTGCGGCGTCCTTGCGCCCTCTGCCATCTTTCCGCTCTGCCCCATTCTCCCTCTGTCCCTCACCTTGATTTCTCAGGGAAGCTCCCGGCTTCTTTTTCTTTTTTAAAGGCATATCTCCGTTTTGCATGACTCCTACTTTCTTTTCTCTTCAGCCTCAAGCTTTTCCACTTTGTGTTTTTGCCATAACATTTTACTCTTCCGACTTGTCAACAGAGTTTTCATGCCGGTCAACAGAACTTTTGGGCTCCGTAGCACTTTTAGACTCTGTAGAGCTTTTGGGCTCCATAGCGCTTTCAAAAATGCTCCAGGGCTCTCCTTCAGGATTTTTTATTTCATACTGTCTTTCCTCTCCCGTTTTCAAATCCAAAAAGGAGAGCTGATAGCAATGTAAGCCCACCGTCCCTTTCTGTCGGGAGCCGTACTTTCCATCTCCGTAAAGGGGAACGCCTCGGCCGGCAAACTGGGCACGAATCTGGTGAAAACGACCGGTTTCCAGCTCCACATCCAGAATCATCCAAGCCTCTTGCTCCGCCAAAATCTTATAGTGCAGCACCGCTTCCTTTACACCCTTTCGAAGACTTTTCACCGGAAAGCACTTCTGCTTTTTGCTGTCCTTATACAGGTAATCTTGAAAACGTCCCTCTTTCGGAAGAGCTTTGCCCTCTTCCCCCTTGGGTATCACGATATGATAGCGTTTTTTGATTTTTTTCTCTGTCAGCTGCTTGGACAGAGCCGCCGCAGCCTCCTTATTTTTCCCGTACAATAAAAGACCGGAAGCCACCTTATCCAGACGGTGAACGGGAAGGCAGCCCTTGGGTGCATCCTTCTCGCTATCCAGCCCCGCTTCCTTATAAAACACAAGATAATCTTTGGTTTCTTCGATAATCAAGCTTCCTCCTCGGGAAATCCCCTTATCCGGTCCGTACCGCCCCCTATTTTAACATAAATTTTTCCTCCGAAAAGGGCAGAGTCCGGATTCTTTTCTTTTTCCCGCATTTCTTGTCATTTTCCTAAAAGAATGCTAGGATAAATGCCAGTTTGTCGGGCTTTTAAGGAGGAAAAATGTTTCTAGCAAAGAATTGGGTGGATTATGCCGTTTTGGACAGCTCTTCCGGAGAAAAATTAGAGCGTTGGGGAAAGTATATTTTGCGTAGACCGGACCCCCAGGTCATTTGGCAAAATCCGAAGAAAAATCCTCTGTGGAAAAAATGTAACGGCCACTACCATCGTTCCAAAGCCGGCGGCGGAGACTGGGAATTCTTCGACCTGCCCAAGCAGTGGAAGATTTCCTATGCCTTAAACGGAAATCCGGAGCAGAGTCTTGCCTTCCATTTAAAGCCCTTTGCCTTTAAGCACACCGGACTTTTTCCGGAGCAGGCTGCCAACTGGGATTGGTTCTCCGAGAAAATTTTGGAAGAAAAAAAACGACGTCTGGAAAAAGGCGATAAAACGCCTATCAAAATCTTAAATCTTTTTGCCTATACGGGAGGAGCTACCTTGGCCGCTGCAAAGGCCGGTGCTGAGCTGACCCATGTGGATGCTTCCAAGGGTATGGTACAGTGGGCCAAGGAAAATGCCGAGCTTTCCGGCCTGGCTTCCGCCCCCATCCGTTATCTGGTGGATGACTGTGTGAAGTTTGTGGAGCGGGAAATCCGAAGAGGCAACCAGTACGACGGCATCATCATGGATCCTCCCTCCTACGGCAGAGGCCCCAAGGGAGAAATCTGGAAAATCGAAGACAGCATCTATCCCTTTTTACAGCTCAGCGAAAAGATTTTGAAAAAGGACGCCCTCTTTTTCCTCTTAAATTCCTACACCACCGGATTACAGCCGGGGGTTATGGCCTATATGCTGAAGGATTTGATTCAAAAAAGCCGTGGAGGTATTGTAGATTCTCAGGAGGTGGGCCTGCCCATTGCGGAAAGCAATCAGGTGTTGCCCTGCGGTTGTTCCGCCAGATGGTTTCAAAGGGAAGAACGTTCTTAAACCGTAAGCTTTTTGTCCTTTTCGTTAGGAAAAATTCGTTGTTTTTCCTATAAGAAAAAGATAGTATTATAAAGAGAAGCTGAAATAATATATTTTTACCATCCTTTAAGGATTGTCTATAGAGATTTGGAGGACAAAATGAAGAAGAGATACCTACCCTTCCTGGTGCTTGCAGGAATCAGCCTTTTTTCCGGCACCGCTTTCGCAGCGGGTTGGAATGTAAACAGCAGAGGACAGCAGGTTTATCAAAATGATAACGGTTCCGTGGTGCAAAACTCCTGGATTAAAATCAACCAGAATGGCCAGACCCTTTGGTACTATGCCACAGGAGACGGAAGCCTGAAGCAGGACGGCTGGCTGAAATTACAGGATGCCTTCTACTATTTTGACGGAAACGGCATTATGCAGACCGGTTGGGTAAATGATGATAATTATTACTGCGACCCCGGCACCGGAAAGATGATTACCGGCTGGAAACAGCTTCCCCTTCCCTCCGGCGTTACCGCTGACGAAAACCGAAAGGGAAATAACGGAAACTACTGGTTCTATTTTAATCAAAGCACCGGAGAAAAGCTTCGTTCCAAGGATGGTCATGTTGCGGTAAAGACCTTAGACAATGCCTCCTACGGTTTCGATGAAAACGGTATCATGGTTACCGGTTGGGCAGAGGTAAATGATGCCAATCCGGAAATTGCGGGCTATGTATTTTTCGCAGAGAAAAACGATAATAAATTCAAGATGGGACAGCGTTTAAGCGGTACCTGGTACTCCACCGTAGGTCCTGAAGGAAACAGCAGTAAGCTTTCCACCGGAGATGTGGAATGGTTCTATTTTAAAAATAACGGTCATCCCGCAGCCGGTAACGAAGGAGTGTACGAAGTCCAGAGAATCAACGATAAGCGCTACCTTTTCAACGAAAAGGGCAATCCGGTTTACGGCGTCCAGAAGGGACGCACCGCTTCCAATGCACCGGAAGGCTACTACTATTGCGGAGCCAACAAGGCTGACTGTTCCGTGAAAACCGGAAGAATGAATCTGGTGGACGGAGACGGAAACAACATCACCTGTTTCTTCGATCAAAACGGTCGAGGGGTCACCGGCATCAAGCAGGATTACCTGTATTTTAACGGACGTCTCCAAAAGGCGGACCAGGGCTCCCGTTATCAGAAGGTTACCCTTCCCGGACAGAACAGAAGCTACGTGGTGAACGAATCCGGCAGAGTCATGAAGAATAAGACCAAATACCGTGACGGAAACGGTAATAAGTGGTCTGTAAATGCCAGCGGTGTGATTACACTGGATGAGGGACTGGACAGCGTAGAGCTTCAATCCCCGAAGGTCACTGATTTGGATTAAAAGAAAAAGGAACTGTAAAATCAAAATCGATTTCTAAGCAATATAGATCTAAAGTCGGGGGACGCTCTCGCTAGCTTGCCCTGCGCAGTAAAGGACTGCACTCATTATTAGAAGACGCTCTGATGCAGTGTGGGTCTATAATCGGGGCACGCTCTCGCTAACCTCGCCTTGACTGAGCAGTGGTTTATGTTAACCACTGCTCACTTTGCT
>CAUUUY010000090.1:0-6918 GCA_963548305.1 uncultured Oribacterium sp. | reverse complement strand
TCCCTTCCATCGTTATCGCCTTCTCTTGGACTTGGATATTAAACGGAGTCTATGGCATTTTGCCGAATCTTTTGGTGAAATGGAAAATTTACGAAACCGCTCCACAGTTTCTCACAGAAAAGAATCTGGCTTTTATCGTACTGGTACTCATCAACATTTGGTTCGGAGCACCGATGATTATGGTCAATGTCTTATCTGCTTTACAAACTGTACCACAGGACCAGTATGAAGCCGCAAAAATTGATGGTGCCAGTGCCTTGCAGTCTTTTCAACACATCACCATTCCCCACATCAAGCTGGTTATGGGACTTTTGGTGGTTCTAAGAACGGTTTGGATTTTCAATAACTTCGACTTAATCTATCTGATTACCGGTGGAGGGCCTGCCGGAAGCACACAAACTGTTCCCCTTTATGCCTATGAAATGGGATGGGGAACCAAGCTGCTGGGAAAATCCTCTGCTGTAACAGTACTGCTGTTTATTTTCCTAATGAGTGTTTGCATTATCTACTTCACCATTATGAATTACTGGGAAAGGGAGGAAAATAAATGAGAAAGAAATATTTTGCGAGCTTAATCAGCCACATCTACCTCTTGCTCCTCTGTTTCTTCGCTGTTTTCCCCTTGCTATGGATTATTATTTCCTCCATTAAAGGAAAGGGCGAATTAACCGGGAATCCCACAGCCTTTCTTCCAAAAGTAGTAACTTTGGAATATTATCGCCATGTGATTTTTGATTTGGGTTTCATTGTAAATATCCGAAACAGTGTCATTATTTCCTTAGCCACAACAGGAATAGCTATTACAATTTCTGCCTTGGCAGCCTATGGCATTGTTCGATTCTTCCCTAAAATCGGAACGGTACTATCGAAGGTTTTGGTTACCACCTACATTTTCCCTCCCATCCTTTTAGCCATTCCTTATTCCATCGTAATGGCAAAGCTGGGACTGACCAATACCAGAATCGGATTAGTACTGGTCTATCTTTCCTTCAGTATTCCCTATGCGGTTTGGCTTTTGGTGGGATTTTTCAAAACAGTTCCCATAGGAATAGAAGAAGCCGCAAAGATAGATGGCGCCAATAAAATTCAGGTGTTTATGCAGGTAGTGATTCCTCTGGTGGCACCGGGAATCGTAGCCACCGCCATTTATACCTTTATCAATGTTTGGAATGAGTTTTTATACTCTTTAATCCTGATTAATGATACTTCCAAGATGACTGTGGCTGTTGCCCTTCGCTCCCTAAACGGTTCAGAAATATTGGACTGGGGCGATATGATGGCGGCTTCCACATTGGTAGTGGTTCCTTCCATTATCTTCTTCTGCCTGATTCAAAATAAGATTGCAGGAGGACTGTCCGAGGGAGCTGTAAAGTAAATTAATGTAGAAGCTATATCAACTTTTAAAAAACGAAAATAAAAAACGAGGATTGGGACTAAAAGAAGTAAAGAAATGAATATTTAGCCCTAAATCGTGAAAAGTTAGGAGTTAAACATGATAAATTATGCCGTAGTGGGTGTGGGCTATTTCGGTGCAGAATTAGCCCGCATCATGAAAGAACAAGAAGATGCACAAGTCGTTGCTGTTTATGATCCGGAAAATGGAGAGACTATTGCGAAAGAATTGTCCTGCGATGCAGAAGCAAGCTTGGAATCCCTTGTTTCCAGACCGGATGTAAATTGCGTGATTGTGGCATCTCCAAATTATTTGCACAAAGAGCCGGTAATTTTGGCTGCAAAACACGGAAAAAATGTTTTTTGTGAAAAGCCTATCGCCCTCTCCTACGCAGACTGTGATGAAATGGTAAAGGCCTGCGAAGAAAATCACGTGATTTTCATGGCAGGACACATCATGAACTTCTTCAATGGTGTACACCATGCAAAGGAACTGATTAACGAAGGAAAAATCGGAAAGGTTCTCTACTGCCACTCTGCCAGAAACGGCTGGGAAGATGTGCAGGAGTCAGTATCCTGGAAGAAAATTCGGGAAAAATCCGGAGGACACCTTTATCACCACATCCATGAGCTGGATTGCGTCCAGTTCCTCATGGGAGGGATGCCGGAAGAAGTTACTATGGAAGCCGGAAATGTGGCTCACCAAGGCGAAGCCTTTGGTGATGAGGATGATATGATTTTCATAACCGCCCGTTTTAAGGATGGCCGTTATGCTGTGATGGAATGGGGTTCCGCCTTCCGTTGGCCGGAGCATTATCTACTGATTCAGGGTACAGAGGGAGCTATCAAGCTGGATATGTTTGATGCAGGCGGCACCCTTAAGGTTGACGGAAAAGAAAGCCATTTCCTTCTTCACGAAAGTAAAGAGGAAGACGAGGACAGAACCCGCATTTACCATGGTACGGAAATGGATGGCGCCATTCAATACGGCAAACCCGGCAGAAAGCCACCACTATGGCTACAGGGCATTATGAAGAAGGAAATGGCCTTCCTCAATGGTATAATGCACGGCAAGGAAGTAAGTGACGAATATAAGCCCCTTCTCACCGGAGAAGCCGCAAGAGCCGCTATTGCCACAGCGGATGCATGCACGAAGTCCAGAATGGAAGACAGAAAGGTAAAGCTTTCAGAAATTATCGGATAAAAAGATAATCACTCTTCCATAATCCACCGAATCCCCTTTTCGATTCTTTGTTCCACTTCACAAAAATGGTTTCCGGGATTTAGCTCAAAATTCACACAGTAACCCGAGGATTGGTAGTGCTCTACCAGTTCTCGGGTTTTGCTTTCTATGGTAGACAGGACGGCATGCTTGGTCTTCGCTTCCTCTGTTCCCAAAGAAAGATAGAGCCTCTCCACTTTGCTCAGCATTTCCTCCTCCTTGGCAAAGGAAACAAAGTCCGGATACCAAAGGGAGCCGGAGACAGAAGCAATCCGAGATAATAAAGAACTTCGATAGCCGGCATATAGGGCAAAAAGACCGGCCAAGGAATATCCGGCCAAAGCATAATATGTAGGCTCTTCTCCAAGAATCTCTACTGCCCTCGGAATAATTTCCTTTTCTAAAAGGAACAAATATTCATCCGCTCCACCAATAAAATCCTTCTCATTTTTAATAAGAGCAGGACTATCCCAGGGACACATGTCCTTCTGCCAGTTTAAGTTATTGATACAAAGAAGCGGAAATGTAAAGTACTCCTGCCCCTGCAAAAGCTTTACCACCGCCTCTTCCTCTTCGGAAAAGCAATGAAGAATCAGTAGAGGAGAGGATGATTTGACTACTGATACATTCCCTCCCAACGCTTTTGCTGACATAGTCTGACCATTTGTGTTCAGTCTGATATTGGTATTTGCCTGATTTAATTTCTTCTCCACCACACTGTCAAGCGGTTGATACAGTGTCGCTTTCTTTCCCTCTACGGAAAAGGACGATATTTTCAGCTCTTTTTCCATTCCTATATTCTCCATTCCTATTTTTTCCATCTCTGTTTCCAATATATCCGGTTTCTGTACCCATGGTTTCTGTATCCATGGTTTCTGTATCCATGGTTTCTACATCGCTGCTTCTGTATCCATGGTTTCTGTATCCATGGTTTCTACATCGCTGCTTCTGTATCCATGGTTCCTACATCGCTGCTTCTGTAGCGCCGGCCTCTGGTATCTCTGATTCATACACATCCGGCTGCTCCATTTATTAAAGTATCATGCTCTAGATATTTTCTATACTATAGCATTGTTTTCCTTTTCGGAATACAAATCTAAAAAAATCGGAAATCCCGGGGATTTTTGTAGATTGCCTTCTGATTTGTGCTAAAGTAAAGCTATTAGTTATCAAACTAAGGATTTTTTCAGCAAATGTTATAGCTATAAACTACAATGCTACAGAACCGTTTCATTATAAATCAATTTCATCGGAAAGGAGTTACTATGCAGAAAACCATATATCTTGCAGGCGGTTGCTTTTGGGGAGTAGAAGCCTATTTTCAAAGAATTCCGGGAGTGCTCTCTACCTCTTGCGGTTACGCCAACGGAAACAGCAGAAATCCCAGTTATAAAGAGGTTTGTCACAACAATACCGGCCATGCGGAAACCGTAAAAATCGACTATGACCCGGAGCGCCTGCCTTTAAAAAATCTTTTGCGTTATTATTTTCGTATTATTGACCCTACCAGCTTAAATAAGCAGGGAAATGATGTGGGCACCCAATACCGCACCGGTATCTACTATGTAGAAGAAGCGGACAAAGAGATCATTCAGCAGGCTCTAAAAAAAGAGCAAGAGCAGTACAGCTCTCCTTTGGTGGTGGAAGTGCTTCCCTTGGAAGCCTTTGACTCGGCGGAAGAATATCATCAGGATTATCTGAATAAAAATCCGGAAGGCTACTGCCACATCTCCCTTGCCCTGGCGGATGAGCCCTTGATTGATTCGGAACAATATCAGCCTCTTTCCGAAGAAGAACTACAGGAAAAGCTGACAAAAGAGGAATACAATGTTCTGGTGCATAGCGCCACAGACCGTCCCTTTGAAAATGTTTATTGGGATACAAATGCCAAAGGGCTTTATGTGGATAGAGCCACCGGAGAGCCTTTATTTTCCTCCAAAGACAAATTTCATTCCTCTTGCGGATGGCCCAGCTTTGCAAAGCCCATTGCCGGAGAAGTAATCCGCTACCTGGAAGACAACAGTCTGGGAATGCGTAGAATAGAAGTCCGTTCCCAGGGTGGAGACTACCATCTGGGTCATGTCTTTAATGACGGTCCAAGAGAACTGGGCGGCCTCCGCTACTGCATTAACTCCTCTTCTGTCCGCTTTATTCCCTATGAGGAAATGGAAAAAGAGGGGTATGGAGAACTGAAAAAGTATATATAAAAAACCATCTTCCTTGCCTTAGTTGCAGGCGCAACTAAGTTCCCTCCAGTCCCTATACGCTCTGACGTTCCATCTACTCTTCAAATCATATTGAAACGAAAACAAAGTATGATAAGATAGTAAAAATTAATGTTTAAATAGTACGGAACAAAAACAGAGACGATAAGTAAAATCTCTTAAAGAGAAAAGGCAAGGAGGTCGAAATGAAAGCAAAAAAACAATTCATTTTAGTACTATTCCTTCTCCTTAGCTTTGTTTTTCTGTCTTGTGCAAAGGCAGAAAAAGAAGCTGGCGGGACGGACAAAACAGGGGCAGAATCCGGTGATTCACAGGAGCCGCAGAAGGACAGCGGAGAAGAAAAAGAAGCACAAGCTGAAAGCACGATTATAGGAATGCCCCATATCCTTTTAGAAGAAATCGGAGAAAGGCACACAGATGCAAACTATCATTATCTGTATAGTATAGAAAGTACTAAGTTACACCTGAAGGAAGAGGGTGAGGAATTTAATGCCCTGAGAAATGCCTTTGAAGCCTATAACAAGGAAGTAGAAAACCTATATCAAAAGGATTTTGCGGAACTGGTAAATACCGCTAATACTTCAGAAGAGGCCAAAAGGAATGTGGCGAACTACTTAGGAAATACTCCTGAAGTAAAGACCAATAGTGATGTTATTCGCGCAGACAAAAGCATCGTCAGCATTTTAAATTCCAAATCCATAGATTACACCGGAAGCGGAAGTGAGTATCAGTACTATTCTGTAAATTTTGATAGTAAAAGCGGAAAACGACTGGTATTTTCCGATGTGGTAAAAGACAGGGACAGCTTCTTTGCTTTGGCAGAAAAAAGAGCGCAAGAATCCGCGGGTACGGTGGTGGAATTTCCTCTTGCACTTTTACAGAATATAAAAGAGAAGGGAGATGAACTTACCTGGACGGTAAATGCGGAGGGCGTTTCCCTATATTCCGATATCGATCTTACCGGCCGGTCTCTTAAGTCCCCCAAGGTTCTTTCCGTATATTTTGATGAAGGGGAGAATATATTTTCCGAAGAATATACAAAGACGGAAGAGGACTATGTAATCCCACTCTTTGACAATATGTATCTGAATGTAGATGTGGAGGGAAGCGGAAAACGGGAGCCCGTTTATCTGAAAAAACAGGAAGAGGAGGGAATGTTTTATTTGGATCTTTCCATCGTTTCCGGCAATAGGGAAAGTGGAACTGTGGAAGGCATTGACGGAACTCCATATCTTCTCAAAAAATCCGGAAAATACTACATTTACCTCTTTAAGGATGAAGAAGACGGGGTAACTTTACTCTATAGAATTGACCTCTCCACTATGGAATTAAAACCGGAGGAAAACTGGAATGTCGACCTATCCGCTAGAGAATACTACTTTAAAAATGTAAACAATATCGAATACACACATCTTCTCAAGGAAAATTTTACGGATGCTAAAGGGTTTTGCGGAGCAGAAGGCAACGACTTTCTCAGTACCAATACTGTAGAAATAGACTGGCTGATTGATGCGGAAGCTAATCCGAAACCAAATGGAAACCGATACAAAATAAGCAGCAATCATGTTATCCAGGCTATTCAAGATGTTCCGGTTCAAGAAGTAGATGTAAATGGAAATGTGCTAAAAGAGGGAACTATCCCCACCGGTTCCTATCTCCTACTGATGTATACGGATAATTCCTCTTACATGGATATGCGAATTATTGATGAAAAATATATAGACAATGTAGGAAATGAGGACTTCAGCATTTTTAACCTAAATGATTTTAGTCAATTCCAATATAACGGAACTTGCTACCGAGTAGCAACTGAAAGAGATACGCAGAATTGGATTTTATATATTAATGGAAAAGACGAAAATGAACTCTTTAGGGGAATGCTATATGTTGGCTAATCTTGGCTAATGACCACTCATACCGGTTCTGATACAAGCTAAAAGATAGAAAAAAGCAGTGAAGAAAAATTCCACTATCTCTTCTCGTCCATTATCCCAGGATGAGAGGAGATTTTTTATTGCAATCCTTATCCATTAACGGATATTATCCGAATATGGAGTCTAGTATATTTACATTGACTCC
>CAUUUY010000089.1:0-6990 GCA_963548305.1 uncultured Oribacterium sp. | reverse complement strand
CTCAGCTAAATCTCCATCAATCATTACTTTTTGACCACGAACAAGATGGATTTTTTCTTTTAAAGCTGTACTCTCTACAATTTTAGTTTCTTTATTTTTCTCAGACATAATAACACCTCATATACCAGAATGATGTTTCATATTAAGCATCAATCATTGTTATTATCCTAATAATTTTATAGTTAAACTTTTAGATTTTATTTTCTACTCCTCCTGTTGCAAATACTCCTGAATCATACTGTAAGAAAATCCCTTTCGAAGGAGGGAGGCCGTAAGCTTCTGTCTTTCCTTCCAATCTGACAGATCCATGTTTCTGCTTTTCTTCTCCAGCCAACGCTTTAAGGCAATCCTTTCCGGCTCATTCTCTCTCTGCTCTTCAAAGGAGCTTTCCTCTCCCTCTTCTCTATGTTTTCTTTGAAAATCCTCCATGGCTTCTCGAATCACAGATCCGTCAACGCCTCTACCATAGAGCTTACTCTGCATATCCTTTGCGGAACGGCGATGAGCATTTTCTTCCAAATATTGCATACAATAGCGATAGTCATTGATGTAGTCGTATTCTTTAAGAAAGGAAATGGTTCTCTCTATAATTTCTTCTGTATAATGCTCGGACTTTTGCAGTTTTTCCCGAAGTCTCCGTTCGGTCTTTGCCGCCCCTGTTAAGAGATAAAGGCTTCTTTCTTTGCATCGATTATAGAGCCTTTCCTCCTCGGAAAGACTTTCTCTTCGTAAGGGGTTTAAGGTACCCGATAAATCCTCCGGATTCCATTCCTTCAAGTTGTTCCTCCTTTTCTCTGCTCTTTTTAAAGCTTTAGGAAAAAAGAGGGA
The DNA here is from genome assembly GCA_963548305.1 of uncultured Oribacterium sp. Lineage (GTDB taxonomy): Bacteria > Bacillota > Clostridia > Lachnospirales > Lachnospiraceae > Oribacterium. Next base: position 6,162 of record CAUUUY010000089.1, on the reverse strand, counting down.
CTGCCGTCCGCACTCCCTCTTCAAACAAATCTTATTCTTCTGCGTCCTCAGCCAAGCTAACCGTAAGATCCATATCCTCATCCTCCGGAACAAAGGCCAAAACCTCTTCCAAATAGGGATCTTCCTTCAAACCGTATTCCTTACGAAGTTGGATCTCCAAATCCGCCATAATTCTGGGATGACTCTTTAAGAAGGCCTTGGCATTCTCACGGCCCTGACCGATCTTATCCCCGTTATAGGCAAACCAGGCACCGCTCTTCTCAATCATCTTTTTTTCTACCGCAAGATCCAGGATTTCTCCTTCCTTGGAAATACCGGAACCGAAGCTGATATCAAACTCCGCGTTCTTAAAGGGAGGGGCAATCTTATTCTTGGAAATCTTCACCTTGGTACGGGCTCCGCTAAAGTCTCCGTCACCGGTCTTAATGCTTTCTCCCTTTCGGATGTCCACACGAACAGAGGCATAGAACTTTAACGCACGTCCACCGGTGGTTGTCTCCGGATTACCGAACATCACGCCGACCTTTTCTCTTAACTGGTTGATAAAGATAAGGATACAGTTGGACTTGGCGATAATGGCGGTAAGCTTTCTTAAAGCCATGGACATCAAACGAGCCTGTAAGCCCACATGACTGTCTCCCATCTCTCCGTCAATCTCCGCCTTAGGTACCAATGCCGCCACGGAGTCCACAACCAAAATGTCCATAGCACCGGAACGAACCATGGTCTCCACAATATCCAAAGCCTGCTCTCCGGAATCCGGCTGTGCCACATAGAGGTTATCAATGTCCACGCCGATAGCCTGCGCATAACGGGGATCCAAAGCATGCTCCGCATCAATAAAGGCCGCGATTCCTCCACGCTTTTGTACCTCTGCCACTGCATGAAGGGCAAGGGTAGTCTTACCAGAGGATTCCGGACCGTAAATCTCAATAATACGCCCTCTTGGGAAACCGCCTGCCCCAAGAGCAATATCCACGGATAAGGAACCGGTGGGTACTACGGAAATGTCCTTATTCACTCCGGAATCTCCCAGCTTCATCACGGAGCCCTTTCCGCAATCCTTTTCAATCTTGCTGAGAGCCGCATCCAGCGCCTTTAACTTTTCATCCCGATCTTCCAATGCTACTACAGGAGCCTTGCTTACTTTGTTTGCCATGATTTTCTTCCTTTACTTTTTGTATTGTTACTTGTACCGGTTTTAGCTTCTTACCGGACTACAATTCTTTCCCTTTATTTCTTCGCTTTTCGCTTGCCGAGAGATTATATCATAGAACATACATTCTGGCTATTGGAATTTTTCTTTAGCTTCTTCCGTTATAACACAAAATACTCCAATCTCCTATACTCCACATTCGGATAAGCTTTTCTTAAAAAATACGCTTCGACTTCACTGCCCGGAATGGCTGTTTATGTCCAATGAGATATCCCACACTACCCGTGAGATACTCCTTAAGAAAAAAAGAGGGGGATTACTCCCCTGTGGAAAGTATCCCTCTCTCTACCGCTTCTTCGTATTGGAAGACCGCCTGATTATAATCCAGTTTTGCCTGAGCTGCTGCATTTTCCTTGGATAAGGCTTCTAAGGATAAGCCTTGGAAATCTGCCCTTCCCAAAAGTCCCAGAGCGTTCATCCGCTCTGCCTTTTCCTTCTGTAAACGGGAAAGCTCTGAAACGGATTCTGCCGCATTTAAAGCCGCTTCCGCTTCGCTAATATTCCGCCTAAGCTCCTCCATGGAAACTCGAATCTGCTGTTCTTTTTCCTTCTGACTCTGCTTCTTCTCCGTCCAGCCGGTGATATTGCTGTCCTTTGTGCGAAGAATGCTTCCCAATTCACTGTTATGACTTAAAGCGGAATCAATGTCCTTTCCCCAGTCTCTTGTTGCCAGATAGTTTCTCGGGTAGTCGGGAATGGCTTCGAACTGAATATTAGAATAGGTATTCATGCTCCAACCAAGGCTCAGTCCCATATTTCTCTTCATGCTTTCCAGGCCGTCCTTGGCCTTTTGCAAATCCGACTGAGCACTGTCCAAAGCAAGCTTTGCCGCGCTCACATCATTTGTCGTAGCCTGCCCAAGGCGTGCCTGCCTTTCCGTTTTCTCTAAACCTGCCTGTAGCATCGCCACTCTTTTTTCCAGCATCGTCTTGTTGTTTTCCAATGAAATCGCACTGAAATAAAGGTTTTGCATACCGTCACTTAAAAGCTTTTTTCCGGTATAGAAGCCGGATTTCACAGCTTTTTCCGTCTTGGCTTCCGCCTTCTTCATACTTTTTTCCGTCTCGGAAAGCTGCACCAAACCTTGATTTACCTCCGCCAGACTACTGTCTATATCCGGTAAAATCTTCTTACTGTTCTTTACCTTTTCTAACTGATTAATCTGACTTTGCAAAAAGGCTTTGGTCGCAGGATCTGTGCTATCCTGCTTCTGCTCCTTTAAACTGTCAATGCTTTCCTGCAAATTCGCAAGAATATCCGCCTTTTCATCCTTTACCGCCTTCTGTACGGAAGCCATGCCTCCGGTACTTTGTGCCAAAGCATCCTGTTCCATCTTGGCTACGGTACTGAATTGGTCTACAAGATCCGGGATTTCTCTGAAGGAAATGATGTTGTCATTCACATCCCAAGGCTTCTCCTCTGCCAAGGCAGGGAAGCTTTGACAGAGAAGCCCAAGGCTCAAAGCCAGAGCAAATGCGGATTTTATCTTATTCTTTCTCTTCTCCATAAAAGATTAAATGAGTCCTTTCTCTTACTCTGCCGTCGCCAAACCGTTCTTTCCGGCCTGATAATCCAAATATTCTTCATAAAGCTTCAAATCCGCCTGCTGCTTTTGAAGACTTGCGGTATCGGAAGCATTTTTCGCCTTTTCAAAATCCACACGGCTTACACTTCCCAGCTTATAGCCTCGTTCCGCTTTTTGATAAGCCTGCTGTGCATTGGACGCCTGCAGTTCCGCCTGTCTTTTCGCCTCTTCTGCCTGCTTTAAGCTTTGGTAGCGAGAAAGCATATCGGACTGAATCTTCTCCTTTGCTGTGGAAATGCTTCTTGTCAGATTCTGTCGGTTGGCATCTCCTGTGGAAAGATTCAACTTTCTTTCTGAAATCCGAAGACTGTAGTTATTCTGTAAAGCTGTCTTACTGTCTTCCTCTAAATTCACTGCCGTAAGCTGCTCTGCACTAAGGCTTGGAATTACGGGCATCTCCGGAGTATCACTTGCCTTCCAGCCCAGATTCACCCGTAAAAGCTCCGTCATCTTGTCAAAGGCGGAATTGTTCTTCGTAAGACTTAGATTCGCCTGGTCATAGGCTTCCTTAGCAGTCAGCACATCAATCTGGGTAGCCTTTCCGATAGCTTTCTTTCTCTCGGTGCTTTCCTGTGCGCTTTTCGCATCCGCTAAAGATAAGGCATCGATTTGCTTTTGAAGGCCTGTACTTTCTCTGCTAATGAAGGACTTTTTAATGGTCTCAATAGTATTCTGCTCCGTTTGTTCCACGGAAAGCTTGGCAATCTCCCTGTCTGCATTCTGTGCCACGGTATCTGCAGAAAAATTGCTGCTGTTGCTCTGGTACTGCATTTCTGCCAAAGCCTCCGCCACACTGTTTCCGTCTGCAGCGGACAATGCCTTTTCATAGGCTTCTTCCACCTGATTTCTGGCATCCTCTACATTGACATTGTAGCTGCCCTTGCTGTCACTTTCCCGGAAGTTTCTCCAAAGAGCGGATACTGTGGGGTTGTACTCATGGACCAAGTCCCCGATTTCCTCCCAGGAAATCACATTGTCCCGAAGCTGTGCCCACTCCTCCTCGGAACGCTGCCGTTCAAAGGAAGTCTGCATCTGATCCACGGAAACATTATCGGAAAAGCCCGGTACCTTCTGTGCCATGGCAGGCATGGTAAAGGAAAGGCTCGCTAAAACAATTGCTAAACTAATAGGATATCCCTTTTTTCTCATCTTCTTCTCCTAAAAAAAAATCTCTGATTCTCTAAGCATGGGGCTGTAAAGCACAGTTGACTGTCCTTACAGCCCCTACTAAGAGAAAAGGAGTCTTCTCTACTATAACATAATATTCCTCAGAATTTCTTAACGAAAATCGTCAATCCTGTGAACTTTTGGTGTTCTTTCTCCTAAATAAGTTTCAACTATCCTGCCAAATATCGCCTTACGCTATGCACCAAAGCCGCGCTGCCGGCTTTAAACTTTTATCATATGTTTTTTCCTGCCATAGATAATCATGTAGTACACCGGAAGCAAAAGCAGTGCCAGTAAAGTAGACGCCACCAAGCCTCCCACGTTTACCAAAGCCAGTCCCTGCATCAGGGCACCGTTGTCTCCGAAGCCCATAGCCATAGGAATCATAGACAATACCGTAGTCAGGGTGGTCATCAAAATCGGCCGAAGTCTGGTGGCACCGGACTCTGTCAAAGCCTTTTCCAAAGGCATTTCCTGACGGTACTGATTTACCGTATCCACATAGAGGATTCCGTTGTTTACCACCGTTCCCACCAGCATCAAAAATCCCAAAAGGGAGGTCATGGACAGAGTTGCGTCAAAGAGCCACAAGAGTCCGAAGGAACCGATTAAGGAGAAGGGGATGGTGGTCATCACCATAAAGCTGAAGCGTGTAGACTCAAACTGCGCAGCCATGACTACAAAGACCAGGAAGACCGCAATGGCGATGGCACGGAACAAATCCGCAAACTCCTCATTCATACTTTGAGTCTGAGAATTAGCCACAACGGAAATATTCTCTCCCAGATTCTTGCTGACCAAGTCGTCAATTTCCGCTTTGGTATTGTTGTTGGCCTGCTCCGTATAATTTGCCGTAATCGTCGCCTGATACTTTTTATCTTCTCGTTCAATGCTGGCAGGAGAATCCGCATACTTTACAGTAGCCAAACTTTCCAGAGAAACCTGCGCCCCTGTAGGCGTGGTAAAACGAATGGACTTTACCTTTTCCAAGTTATCGAATTGATTCTTGGGATATGTTACCCACACATCCACCTTTTGCCCCTCCACCGTCATTTTCATCGCTTTTTTACCGGATAGATCGGTATTTAGGGACTGGGCAATCTGGATAGGACTTAAACCTTCCGCCGCCGCCTTAATGGGATCAACTTTAACCTGCAAAAGAGGGGCTGCATTTTCCAGGCTGGAATGAATGCCGGTGAGGCTGCTCTGCTTTTGTAATAAGGAAAGAATTTCATTACTCTTTCTTTGCAGTTCTTCCAAATCCGATCCCTGAATAATAATTTCATAGTTATTGCCGGTGCTGTAATCCCCTCCGCTCATACTGGTATCACTTACGGATTTTATGCTTAAAACCTCCTGAGAACGGTTTTCCAGAGCCTTCTTCCATGCCTTTACCTTTTCCTTGGTTTTCATGGAACGGTCCTTTTTCAGGTATACCGTAATCGTAGGATCGGTGCTTCCTCCGTACAGGGCGGAAAGGGCGGAGCCTCCCGCTGTTGCGGTATAACGGTCCGTATCCGGATCCTTTGCCACCAACTCCTCCAACTCTTGAATGACTCTTTCCTTTTCTTCTATGGAAAGACCGGGCTTTTGGGTAATGCCGATTTCAACGGTTCCGGTATCAATATCCGCCATCAGCTCTGTTCTGAGCTGTGTCGCCAGGAAGAGAGAAAGAACTAAAATACCGGCTGTAGCCACCAACACTACTTTTTTATGCCGTAAAAACTTACTGATGGTGCTTCTATAGGCATCCTGTAACAGTCGTACTCCCCGATAAGCTACCGCCTTACTGTTCTCCTTGGGTTTGTAAAGGGTAAAGCATAGAGGCACAATGGTAACCGCGGAAATCAAAGATGCTACCATACAGAAGACAATGGTAAAGCCCAGGGGCTTAAAGTATTGTCCCGAAATTCCCTGTAAAAATCCCAAGGGAAGGAATACTACACAGGTGGTCAGCGTTCCTCCGAAAACAGAGGCTCCCACTACCCTTACCGAGTCAATAGCCGCTTCTGTAAGGCTTCTTTGCCGCTCTCCGTAATCGTCCATGGCTCGGAAGCAGGCTTCCAACACAACGATGGAGTTGTCCACCATCATACCCACTCCTAAAACCAGGGCGGAAAGGGTCAGCATATTCAGGCTATAGCCCATAGCCCCCATAAAGACAATGGCCCCTAAAATCGCCAAAGGAATGGAG
>CAUUUY010000088.1:0-7029 GCA_963548305.1 uncultured Oribacterium sp. | reverse complement strand
TCCGGGAAAAGGGAATGGAAGGTATAGCGTTCCAGTACGGACTCCGGGTCGGAAAATGCGCCCCGCATCTCGTTATAGACTACACCGCTATAGCATAGCTTTCCCTCCTTATTCAGGGTATAGTGCCAGCCCTCCTGCAAAAATGTCCGGTAGTTATCCAGGCAGTTTGGATGAAAAACCGCATCCAAATATACGTCCATAAGATTTTGGAAGTCCTTGTCATTCTGAGAAGCCACCGGATAAACGGTTTTGTCCGGATAGGTCATGGCGTTTAAAAAGGTCTTTAAAGAGCCTTTTACCAGCTCCACAAAGGGATCCTTCAAGGGGAACTTCTTAGAACCGCAAAGCACGGAATGCTCTGTAATGTGGGCTACTCCCGTGGAATCCTCCGCAGGGGTACGAAAGGCAATACTAAAGACCTTATTGTCATCCTTATTCTCTAAGCATAAAACCTTGGCACCGGTCTTCTTATGCTCATACACCCGGGCCATGGTTTCCAGCTCTTTAATCTCTTTTTCTTCTATAAACTGATATGCCTTCATCAAAATATCTATTCCTTTCTAAACTACCGAATTCTTCCCTGATCCGTCTACAGCTTACGGTAAAGCCTGTTTACCGCTTATGGCAAAGCCTTTCTAAAGCTTATGGCAGAGCCTTTCTCCGAAGAGGAACAGTGCCTCCCGAAAGTAAAGATGCGGCCTAAGCGCAGGGTCCTCTACCGAAGGAAAGCCCACAATGCTGACTTTCTGTAAAGCATCCACTTTCCCTTCTTCTCTCTGCTTTTTTAGAGCCTGTTCCGCAAAATGGCAGGCTCTGAACATCTGATACTGGGAGCTCACAATGCCGATTCCAATCTCTTTCCCGGCTGAATCGTCTTTGATTTCCGGTTCTTCGGATGCCTCTGTTTTAAGCTCTTCCGCCGAATCAAAAATCTCATCCGAATCCAAGTCCTCCTCATAGTCCACAACTTGATTTTCCTGGGCCGCCAGTCTTTTCCGGACTGCTTCCCGACGCTTTTGACGAAGATCCTCTTGTATCTCGGAGCCTTCCTGATTCTGCTCCCCTTGGAAAATGCTTTCTATTCCGTAGGAAAGCTTTTGCTCCGTAGTTTTCGAGTAAAACTCCATCAGCATAGCATCGGCGGGAATCCCCATCTTCAGCATACTTTGGTACATCACGCTGGCTTCCGCACTGGCACTGTTCCTTCCCTTACCGCCGGAAAGCACAATGGTTGCGGAAGGATTCTCCTGATAGCATAAATCCACTCTTTCCAGGCGATTTTGAAGGAGTGGCGTAATCTTATTGTTTTCCAATTCGGAACCCACCACCAAAATATAAGAAAGGGGGTCCTTCCACTGCCCGTAGTGATATTGGCTTAAATAACCGATAAGATAACTGAAAAGCAGGAAAAAAATGCAGTAACTGCTTAAGCCAAAAATTCTAAAGCGAAAAAACAAGGGATTTTTTCGTAAACGCTCCGGTGCCTTATAGACAAAGGCCATCAGGAGATGAATGGCTCCCAAAAGAAGCCAAATCCAAAGAAAGGAAAGATAGGAAGCGGTGGTCCATAAAAAGCCAAAGTAAAGAAAACATCCTAAGGCTAATATTAAAAATACAATTCCCATATCTTCTCCTTTCCCGGTTTTCTCCTGAAAATTCTTTCTCCTTTAGAAGACTTTTCTCCTTAATAGACTGTTCTCTTTAATAGACTATTCTCTTTAATGGAGTTTTCCCTCTAATAGATTTTTTCTATTTGTCTTCGATTCTTCTTAATACATCCTGGGCTTCCGGAAGTACGGAAAAACGAATCTTTAAGTTCTGCTTGGAATGGGGACAGGACTCCAGACTTTCTCCGGTATCCGCATCCTCCATGGAAAGTACCTCTGTATCCAGATTATCCCCGTTTGGTTTCATGATGGAAATGCTATCCCCTACAGAAAACTTATTTTTCTGCTGCAGGAAGGCAAACTCTCCCTCCACCTTCTCCACTGTTCCCAGATAAATAGCTCCTGCACTATAGCTGTTATTGCCATAAATCTGATCCTCTTCATCCGGTCTGCCATAGTAGAAGCCGGTGCTATAGTCTCTAAAGGTACATTTCCGGATTTCTTCCTCATAAATCGGAAGCTTTTCCTCATACTTCTTCGGATCCTCCAGATAATCCTGAATAGCCACCTTATAGGTTCTGGCCACGGTAGCCACATATAGCTCCGTCTTCATCCGCCCTTCAATCTTTAAAGAATCCACTCCCGCCTCAATCAGGTCGGGAATATGACTAATCATATTCAGATCTTTGGAATTGAAAATGTAGGTTCCCCTATCATTTTCAAACACCGGATAATACTCTCCGGGACGCTTTTCTTCCATCAAAGAATACTTCCAGCGACAGGGATGGGTACAGGCTCCCTGGTTAGCATCCCTTCCGGTGAAAAAGCTGGAAAGCAGGCAACGACCGGAATATGACATACACATTGCCCCATGCACAAAGGCCTCGATTTCCATATCCTCCGGGATATGGGCTCTGATTTCCTTAATCTCTGCCAAACTTAACTCTCTCGCACAAACCACTCTCTTTACGCCCAGCTGATGCCAAAAGCGGAAGGTTTCGTAGTTGGTATTGTTGGCCTGAGTGGAAATATGAATCTCCACTCCCGGCATCATTTCCTTTGCCAAAAGGAAGGCTCCCGGATCCGCAATCAATACCGCATCCATCCCTACTTCCTTTAATTCGGAAAAGTACTCCCGCATAGGCAGTAAATCCGCATTGTGGGCCAAAATATTGGCGGTAACATAGACCTTTACCCCTCTTTCATGGGCATAGTCCACCGCTTCCTTCATCTTCTCCAAGCTGAAGTTCTTGGCATTTGCCCGGAGGGAAAATGCCTCTCCCCCCATATAGATGGCATCCGCCCCATAGTGAATGGCGGTTTTCAAGCCCTCCATAGATCCTGCCGGAATTAATAACTCCACTTTTCTCTTCATAATCCTACTTTCTACTCTATGTACTAATGAACTCTTTGCACTGATTCTCTCTTTGTACTGATTTTCTCTTTGTACCAATGAACTCAATGCACCAATCTTCCTACTGCTTCACTCTATGCTTTCTTGATAGACAGACTTACTCCGTCTCCAATAGGTAAAATGGAGGTCTCCAGACTTTCCTCCCTTTGCATAAGTCTCCGGAACTCCCGCAGCCGTTTGTTAATCTTTCTGTGTCTTCTTACAAAAAAAAAGCGACTCTCCAACAATAATTCTCCCTGGAGAATATTGTCACAAAAGAGTATACCACCGGGAGACAAGAGTTTCAAAATAGAAGGAAGCCAAAGAGGATATTGAGCCTTTGCCGCATCCAAAAACACAAAGGAAAACTGCTCTTTCTTTTCCAGAAGCTCCTCCAAAATCCTGCTGCCGTCCCCTTCCAGTAAGGTGATTTTATCCAGATAAGGACTTGCCACAAAGTTCTGTTTCGCCTTTTCGATTCTGGGCGGAAAATTCTCCACCGTTACAATCTCCCCTTCTCCCCCTAAGGCATCCATCATCACCAGGGCGGAATAGCCTACGGCAGTCCCCAATTCCAAAATTCTAGGCTTTTTTTTCGTTTTCAAACAAACACGAAGAAGCGCTGCGGTTTCCTCCCGTAAAATAGGGACGGCCTCCGATAGCGCTTCCTTGCGAATCTCCTCCAGGAAAGCAGTTCTTTCCGGGAGGAAGGATTGTATAAATTGGCTGATTCTGTCTTTTTTATCCAAAGTACTTCCTATTCATTTTCATTTCCGCCACCGATTTCCTGATCCTCTCGGCTTTCCTCGGTGCTCTGGTCTTCCGTCTCAGTAACTAAGTTTTTATCGCTTAATTCCTGATTCTTCTTTCCCTCCTCTGTAATACTGTCCAGCATTTCCACCTGGGTCATGGCTGTACTCAGAGTATATTTTCCCGGAAGCAGCTTACTGTGGTATAGCTTTGCTTTCAGGGCAAAGGCCTGGGCATTTTGAATTAAACCCAAAGACTTGGCGTTTTCTCCCACTTCCTTCCAGGACTCCCCCTCCTGAATATCCAAGGTGATTTCCCTTCCCGGTGAGGCTTCCATGGCATGGTCATACATAAGACCATGGCCATAACGATAGGCAACTTGTACCCCCTGCAAAATCAAAAATAAAAGAAATACGAGAAAAAGAAAGCGTACAGATACACTCATCAAGATTTGGGTAAATGCCCTTAAGAAGCTTCTTTTCTCCATTTTCCGTTTATACCTCCATAATTACCGGTAAAATCACAGGATTTCTCTTAATCTTCTTCCAAAGGAAGTCGGACAATCCGTCCTTAATCTGGGTCTTAATCTTACCCCAGTCGCTGACGTGGGTGCAAAGACAGTCATCCACCACATCCTGCACCGCCACTCTGGCTTCTTCCATTAAATCCTCAGACTCCCTCACGTAGACGAAGCCTCGTGAAATCAAATCCGGTCCTGCCATCAGATGTCCTGAATATTTTTCCAGGGTAAGAACCACCACAATGATTCCGTTCTGTGCCAGGTTCTGACGGTCTCTCAGCACAATATTTCCTACATCTCCGATGCCCAGTCCGTCCACATAAACACCGCCGGCCTGTACCTTTTCTTTGATGCTGTAGCTGACTTCTTCTCCATTCGCCGTGAACTCCAGTACATCACCGTTGTCCAGCATCAGGCACTTATCCTTATCCACACCGACAGATTCCGCCAGCATTGCTGCAGATCTTCTGTGATGGAACTCTCCGTGGAAAGGCACTGCATACTTGGGCTTAACCAAGGAATATAAAAGCTTTAAGTCCTCTGCACAGGCGTGGCCGGAAACATGGGTATCCTGCATAATCACCTTGGCATGAAGCTTACATAGTTCATTGACTACTCTATCCACCGCCCGCTCATTTCCGGGGATAGGATGAGAAGACATAACCACCACATCATTGGGGCCAATGCTGACCTTCCTATGCATGCCGCTGGCCATACGAGACAGAGCCGCCATGGACTCTCCCTGGGAACCGGTGGTAATCAGAACCGTCTGCTCATCGGGATAATCCTTTAAATTTTCAATGTCAATGAGCGTTCCCTCCGGAATATGAATATACTCCAACTCGGAGGCCACAGAGATAACGTTCACCATGGAACGTCCCTCTACCACTACCTTTCTCTTATACTTTGCGGCAGTATCGATAATCTGCTGCACACGATCCACATTGGAGGCAAAGGTAGCCACAATAATTCTATTGTTCTGATGCTCTGCAAAAATCAAATCAAAGGTTCTTCCCACTGTCTTTTCAGACATGGTGAAGCCCGGCTTTTGGGCATTGGTGGAATCGGAAAGCATGGCCAGAACGCCGTTCTTTCCCAGTTCCGCAAAGCGCTGTAAATCTATCTGATCCCCGAAAACAGGAGTGTAATCCACCTTAAAGTCTCCGGTATGGATAATCACACCGGCAGGAGTGGTAATCGCCAAGGCTGCCGCATCCTGAATAGAGTGGTTGGTCTTTACGAATTCCACCTTTAAATCTCCGAAGTTCACGGACTGACCGAACTTCATGGTCTTCATCTTGACCAGCTTATCCAAGCCGTTTTCTACAAGCTTTCTCTGAATCAAAGCCAGAGTGAGCTTTGTGGCATAAATAGGCACATTAATCTGCTGTAAAACATAGGGCAATGCACCGATATGGTCCTCATGGCCATGGGTAATTACAAAACCCTTCATCTTATGAATCTTGGACTTAATGTAGCTGATATCCGGAATAACCAAATCAATTCCCAACATATCATCTGTAGGGAAGGCCAATCCACAGTCCACGATAATCATAGTATCCTCTGTCTCAATGGCAGTGATGTTCATACCGATTTGATCCAGACCGCCCAAGGGGATTACCTTCACAGAGCCCTGAAAGCTGTGCTTGGGCTTTCTCCCCTTTGCCTTGCTTTCCGATACCTCCATGGTTCCGGTGAGCAATGGGAAATGCTCCGGACTGTAAACCGGTTTATCCTCCTCCCTGCCTCTGGGTCTTAAGGGATTTTTTCTTGGGGTTGGCACGTTCATCATCCTGCTTTCCTGCTTCGCCGTTGCTCTGGCATTGGCTGTTCTGTAATTTCTCTTTCCATCGGTACTTTTGGATTTTCCAATCTGACTCTTATGAACGTTTACAATGCGATGAGCCCCTTCTACCTTCTTCTTTTCACTGTTGTTGCTGTTTCCGTTATTTCCTTCTTTCATTCTATTCCTTTCTTAGTCTATATTCATTTGTATTTATGTATGTTTCTTTGAATTTGTATTTTTTTGCTTGCCACTTTCCTTCGGGTATTTCCTTGTCCTAAAGGGGCTTGCCAATCCCGATTCCGTCTTCCTATGGTACTATCTTTCTATGGTAATATCTTCTCCGGAAAGTAACTCTGCGAAAATATCCATAATGCGTTCCGCCTCTTCTCCCTCCGCAAAGCTGAAGTCCGCTTCTTCGTCCTCAGGAGCGGATGTGTCCTTCATCACATAGCAAACGCCGTCTTCCCCTTCTTTGGCATCGGTAACCAAAATATAGGTCACCCCCTGTACCACAGTCTCCTCCAAAATCTCCAACTCTAAATCATCTTCTTCTGAACGTAAACGAATTCTTCCGCCTTCCATTTTACCCTTCCTCTCTGTTTCGAAGGTAATCCTCTAAAATTACCTGAGCAGCTACCTGATCTAAAACTTCCTTTTGTCTATCCTTGGGAACTCCGTTTTCCCGCAAAATTTCTTCCGCTTCCATGGTACTGAGCCTTTCATCATACAAATGTATGGGAAGCTCTATTTTTTTCTGCAACATTTCCTGAAAGGCCAGAACCCGTTCTACCCTTTCTCCTTCACTACCGTCCATGTGGCAGGGATAACCCAGAACCAACTCTTCCACCTGATATTCCTTGCAAGTTTCCTGAATTTCTTCTACGGTCTTTCGTAATTTTCCTTCTCTTTCCCGCCAAATGGTTTTAAGAGGCTGAACAATGATACCCAAAGGATCAGTGATGGCGAGCCCCAC
>CAUUUY010000087.1:0-7052 GCA_963548305.1 uncultured Oribacterium sp. | reverse complement strand
GTTCTTCCCCTTACTTCCACACGCTTTACAGCTGTTTTTTCCACATCATGAATCGTCTCTGTTTCTGTTGCGCTCTCCTTCGTCTTTTCTGTTCCCGATAATTTATCCTTGGAATCCGCCTTCTCTACCTTTTGTGCCTTACCCGCTTTTTTACCGCCCTTTAACGCTTCCTTTTCTGCCGCTCTCTTCGCTTCCTGCTTTTCTTCCAGTTTCTTTGCTTCCCGCTTTTTATCCTGCTCTTCCGCAATCTTTCTGGCAGAGCTTGTACTCTTCTCCAAGCTGGCAATCAGCATGGTGGTGCCGTCCTCTTGGGTTTTTGCCGCAATACTCTTGATGTCCTCCACATTGGTCTTGTTTGTGCCATTGTTATTGCCTATCCCTGTCTGCGCCATCAGCATAGACTTAACGGTCTGATCCAATGTATTTAATTGCTCTCTTTCAAATTTCTTATCCGTTGCCATTTTTTCAATTTCTTCATTGCTTAGAACAACGGTAAATTCCTTATTGCTCTTTCCTGCTAAGGCATCATTCTCTTTTCCCTTTTCCGCAATACGGAAATCCACAAAATTCCGAGAACGACGCAGATTCTTCAGGTAGCTCTTCGCCTTGTCGGAAAGCTGCTCCTCGGCACTTAATATTTTCGCTTTTTCAGTCTTCGTACTTTTTGCCGCCTTGGTTGCCATTTCTTTGGCTCTATCGGAAAGCTCCAAGCTGTCTCTTTTCGCTACAGCTTCTTTCCCTCCTGTTGCTTTTGCAAGCTCCGCTTCCTTGTCGGAGGCTTGCTCATCCGGTTTTTGGCTTTCCTTGACTTTTCCGCTCTCAGCCTTGGCTAAAATCTTGTTTTGGTAGGATTCCTTTCCTACAGAACGCACATTTTCCAGCATATTACCTCCTTTACTACAGCCTATTTTCGGGAAAACCAAAGTATTTCCAAAAATAAGCAGGTGAAAAACGCCCTTATACAGGGAGAAACATTTCTATACAGAATATTTCGTCATTTTCTCTTAAAAAATAAGGATATAGGGTATTTTCCTCTATATCCTTGTAGATTATTTCTAAATTTTTGATAGCCGTTCTAAAAATGACATAATGCAAAGCCTTAAGAGAAGGTATCTCCCTATATTTGTCAAAAGGATTGTAACTCCGCTTTAGCAAATCCCCCTAAAGGAAAAGCTGAAATGAATCCTATCTTTTACCTTCACCAAGAACTCCTCATGGGTATGGGAACCCCAGCTGTCGTCTCCTCCTACTCCCATCTGCGCCTTGGAAAGACGCAGGATACTGTGATGAATCGGAGGAAGCTCATAGCCGTGACAGGCATTTTCAATTTCATGGGGAGTCCAGGGCAGGGCGGAAACATTCATTTGCCCCTCTTCATTTTCCGCTAAGAAGACTAAGCCCCTGCCCTTTTCATCGGTGAGGCTTGCCAGTCGTACCTCCGCCTTGTTTCCTGACTCCTGAGGGAAAACATAGGGAGCAAAATTATCCTTTACCTTCCTATGATAAATCCCCAGTTTTCCCCCATGCTTTCTATCGGCGTAACAGTCCTCTTCTCCCAATCCGTACCATGAGAAATTTTCCAAATCCGCATTCAGAGTAAAGAGGGCTCCAAATTCCGGAAGTTCGGAAAGCTGCTGAAGCAGGATAGAATCCCCCTCTTTCGGCAGACTATAGTCCAGACTTATGCTGATTTTCCCATCCGGGAAAACGCTGTACTGCATTTGACAGTTGCTTCTCGGATTGGTGGGCAAATGATAGCTGTAGCGAATATGGAAGCAATCCTTTTCCATTTTCATTAGCACCTCTTGAGGTTTTTCCAACATTAGGCTTGCCTCAGGGCTTCTTGTACTTAAATACTGACTTGCAGTTTTCCACTGGGCATAGCGAAAAGCCATCAGATTTCCCGTGTCATTGTCGGTGGGAGCACGCCAGAAGTTAGGTCTTGGCATCGCCTCCAAATACTCTTTTCCTCCGTATCGGTAAGACACAAGCCCTCCCTGAATCAGGGAAAAGATTGCCTCAAAGGAACTGCCTCGTACACCAATGTTGTGGGCCGAAGATAGAATCTGAAAGTCTTCCGGAATCCCTTCCGAGACATCGCTCCATTCTTCCAAAAGCTTCTCCCAGCTTCGCACCCTACGCTCCTCCTGCTGCCCTTCTCCCGCCAGATATACCTGTAATGCTTCTTTTTTCTCTACTGTATAAGAGCTTTCCGAAAAGGCCATTTCCAAGCCTTTTTCTCCATAGAGACTATCCTCTTTTAGATGGAAGCTAATCCGAAGGGTATACTCTCCCTCTGTCTCTTCTTTTGGGAAAGTATTTTGTATTCTCCCCTCGGATTGAGGCGGAACATCGGTCTCCAAAGAGCACTCCTTCCAAAGCTTTCCGTAACGGTACAGAGAAAGCTTGCAATCCAGTTCTGAAGTGGAAAGGAAAAGAGAACGATTTTGAATCAAAATCTCATCCTCTTCCAAAGCGCAGAAGATATTTTGATAGAGATACTTCACTTCCTGCATCTGGGGCTTTGGATTTCTATCCCCCCCAAAAACAATACCATTGGCACTGAATTGAAAGTCCGAAGGTCTGTCAGAAAAATCTCCCCCATAAGCTAAAAATTTCTCCCCGTATCGATTCTTCTTCCACAGGCTTTGGTCCACATAGTCCCAGATAAAGCCTCCCTGAAACAAGGGCTCTTCTTCCGCATACTCCGTGTACTTATATAAGGCACCTAAGGAGTTCCCCATGGAATGGGCGTATTCGCAAAGCAGGAAGGGCTTCTCCCTGTGTTCGGAAAGATAATCCTTAATCTCCCTAACCGGCGGATACATCCGGCTTTCCATATCGCTGCTGTCAGGGTAAGAACGGTCATTAAAGAGCCCCTCGTAATGCACCAATCGGGAGGAATCCAAGCTGCGAAGCCGTTTTGCCATTTCATGGATTACAGATCCCCCGAAGCTTTCATTTCCACAGGAGAAAATCAGGATGGAAGGATGGTTTTTGTCCCTCTGCCACATATTTTCAATTCTTTGTAAAAGCATGGCCTCCCATTCCTTTTTATCCTTGGGAAGCACATAGTCTATATCTTTTGTAAAGGCGTAGGTATCCCAGCTGCCGTGGGTTTCCATATTGCACTCATCCATCACATACAGGCCGTACTCATCCGCCAGACGGTAGAGGGCGGAATTGTTGGGATAATGGGAGGTACGAAGAGCATTGATATTGTTTCTCTTCATGGTTTGGATGTCCTTTTCCATCTCCGAAAAACTTACTGTTCTTCCCGTTAAGCTGCTGAAATCATGCCGGTTTACGCCCTTAAAGACAATGCGCTTTCCGTTGATTTTCATTAGTCCGTCTTCTAAGGCAAAATGGCGGAACCCCGGTTTTTCCACGATATATTCCAACAGTTCTCCCTCTTCCGTGCAAAGCTCCAGCACCAAAGTATAGAGGTTGGGAGCTTCCGCAGACCAAAGCTTGGGATCTTCGATGGAAATGGAAAATTCCGCTATGTTTTCCTCTGAATCAGCCTGTTCCTTTGAAACGGTCTGTTCCTTTAAATCGGTCTTTTCCCCTGAAACAAGGATTTCTCCCTTAGAAACAATCTTTTTCTTAGAAGCAAAGCCTCTTCCCTTAGGAAGCGTTATTCCTCCATCATAAAGAGTATAGCGAAGAATGCCCTTTTCTTTCTCTTCTCCTTTTACCTTCTCCTGCGCTTCGATTCTTCCCAAAAAGCAAAGCTTTCCTTCTTTAAAGTCCCGGCTTAATTCCGTCTGAAGATGCAGGTCTGCCAAATGCAGCTTGGGCAGGGTATAGAGATAAACATCCCGGAAAATTCCGGAAAAGCGGAAGAAGTCCTGATCCTCACACCAGGAGGCTGCGGACCATTTGTAAACCTGAACTGCCAGCTTATTTTCTCCCTCCTTTAAAAAGCCTTCCAGAGAAAATTCCCCGGGAGTGAAGGAGTCGCTGTGATAGCCGATATAAGCTCCGTTACAATACAGGGCAAAGGCACTTTCCACCCCTTGAAAAGAAATATGCACCGGCTGCTTTCCCCACTCCTTCGGCAGCATAAAATATTTTACGTAGGAAGCCACCGGATTAAAATGCCGGGGAATTTCTCCCGGACGTATGCTTTCATGTCCCTCCCAGGGGTACTGCACATTGGCATACTGGGGTGCGTCATAGCCCTCCAGCTGGATATGGGCAGGCACCACAATATCCTCCCAATCCTTACAGGAATACTCCTGGCTTTCAAAATGCGGAATACTGTCCTCTATTCTTCTTGCATAATGAAACTTCCATAAGCCATTCAAACTTTTTCGCAGGGAACTTTTTCCCAGCTTTTCTTCTGTGGCATTGCGATAGGCAATATGATCCGAATGGGGCAAAAGGACGTTTTCCTGATAATATTCCGGATTTTTGATTTCTTCATAACGAAACATAGCTTTATTCCTCTCCATAAGAAGTATAAACTAACTCTATTTACTCGTCTGTTATTCTACGGCAAATCCAAGCCTCCCGTCCATAGTTTCCCCTTCCCATAGGATTAATTTTGAGCAAAATGAGTCCTATTCCGGATTTTTGAAAATAAATTTTATTGTGTATATAAATTCCATTTTTAAAGAGAAAAGTTCTTTTTTATATCCTCTTTTTTTACAAAAAATAAAAATAATATTTATTTAATTTTGCTTTACAAAAGAATTTTTTCGTGCTATCCTATAGGCACAAGAAAGAAAAAAATAGCAAAAAATCTTTAGCTCGAAGAGAAAGAGTTAGAGATTTGCAAAGTGCAAACGGAAGGTTTGCGAACTATAATCAAGAAAGAGAGGTACAATCCAATGGACGAAGAACAGTACTTCTACTGGAGACTTAACTGAGTAGAGAAAACCTAACTCTTGTATAGCGGGAATTATGCTATCGGTTTGCAGAAGACTTTCTTCTTATTTTCTGAAAAGAGCAGGTTTCCAATAGAATCGGTTTCCCATCATAAACGCTTTAAATATATAAAATCATGGTGAAATTCCATTTTGAAATTATAGAGAAGCGATTCGGAAAAAGGTGGTACAAACCAATGGCTAGATAAGACAATTGAATATTAAGCATTTCCTGAAGATGAAACCCGATGTTTCCTAAGGAATGCTATCGGATGTACAGCATCCACGATGAAAACAATGACGAGCCTCTTCTCTGAAATAAGAGGAAAGGGAATTCCGATACGAATGTTTCAGAGAAGGAGCATTAGTATAGAGGAGGAATTAATCGTAAGAAAGGCAAAGGACTTGCTTTTCAAAAGATAGATAAGCGATAAGTGAATCGTTTATCATACAAAAGAATATAGAATAAGAAACAAGAAAAGTAGAATAAAGCTACTAAGCTTGAAAAAAGTCCCTTCATAAAGGGATTCCAGTGATGGAACAAAAAGCAGTCTATTCATATAAAAGAAAGGATCTTCGAATGTATACTCGAAGGTCCTTTCTCTTGTTTCTATAATGTCCTGTAGCGTTTCATCAATACGTCTTGTTCTAGAAGTCCGTCCCATTCTATAAGCCCGTTCTATCTATGAGCCCATCCTATCTATGAGCCCGTATTGCCTTATCGCCCGGAGCTTATTGTTTTTTTCCAATCATTTCCTGACAGATCTTCAAAAGAACCGGAATCATCTTTTTGAAAGAATTCAGATTCAGATATTCGTAAATACCGTGGTAGTTCTCTCCTCCCGTAGACAGGTTGGGGCAGGGTAAGCCCATGAAAGAAAGCTTCGCACCGTCTGTACCTCCACGAATGGGGCAGACCTTCGGGGTAACTCCCTCTTTTTCAAAGGCTGTTTTTGCCACATCAATCAAATACATATGAGGGCGAACCTTTTCCACCATATTATAGTAGCTGTCTTTCACTTCTACGGAAAACTGTGCACCTTTTTCTCCGTATTTCTGATTCAGCTTCTCTCCCGCCTCTTGGAAAATTCTCTTCTTTTCTTGGAATTTCTCCCAATCATGATCACGGATAATGTAGTCCAAAGTAGCCAGACTTTCCTCTCCCACAAAGGAACATAGATGGAAGAAGCCTTCATAGCCTTCCGTGTTGGCAGGCGTGCAGTTGGGCAGTAAAGCATTAAACTCCATCGCCAAAAGATTGGCATTCATCATCTTATCCTTTGCAGAACCGGGATGGACATTCACACCATGAATCTTCACCTTTCCGCTGGCAGCATTGAAATTCTCATATTCCACCTCTCCCAGAGTACCGCCGTCCACGGTATAAGCCACCTCTGCACCGAAAAGAGGAACATCAAAGAGGTCTGCTCCTGCCCCCACCTCTTCATCCGGTGTAAAACCTATGCAAATGTCTCCATGACGAAACTCCGGATGGGTCTGAATATATTCCACCATAGCCATGATTTCCGCAACACCCGCCTTATCATCCGCTCCCAATAAGGTCTTTCCGTTGGTAACCATTAAATCCTGTCCAACCGCCTCTAAAAGCTTTGGAAATACTTTCGGAGAAAGAACTTCGGTTTCGTTTAAAACAATATCTTTTCCATCATAATTACTTACAATTCTGGGCTCCACATTCTTACCTCTTGCAGAGGGAGAAGTATCCATGTGGGCAATAAATCCTAAAGCAGGAGTCTTTTCCTGCTCTTCCTTCGATAAATTGGAAGGAATTTTCCCGTAAACATAGGCATGGTCGGTACACTGTACGTCCTTTACTCCCAGCTCCTTTAAATCCGCTTCCAGGACTCTTGCCAGGTCAAACTGCTTCTCGCTGGAAGGAATCTTTTCCTGATCCGGTACGGATTCCGTATCAATTTTTAAGTAACGAATCAAACGTTCTACTGCATCCATAACTTTCTCCTTTACTTGTATGCACTGCTTCAGTCACTTTTTGTTCCCTTAATCGGTAGACTTTACGGTGCTGTCTCTTTCACTTCTATGGTCATCCCGAAGATAACTATCCTCGGAAACCGGTCGCATTTCCTCCAAACGATAGGGAGTCTCCTGATACACAAAATTTAACCAGTTACTATAGGTACAGTTGGAGCTGGAACGCCAGGA
>CAUUUY010000086.1:0-7066 GCA_963548305.1 uncultured Oribacterium sp. | reverse complement strand
AAGGAAAACTTTCCCAGAGATTTACCGGGGTCAAAAGGTCTTGTGCAGATACGAAGAGCCCATAATACGGGATTTTCCATGGGGAGACTGGAAAAGCATCCGAAGCTGGTAAAGACCTTGTCCTTGCTGGCTACCCTTTTCCTGATTTTTGCTCTGCCCTATATGAGTATTCTTCTTGGGGACGGTTTCTTTTTGCAAAAATGGGGTACCGCCATGGTCATCGGTGGGGCTTCCTCCAATACCTATGATCGCCTGATTAAGGGAAAGGTAACGGATTATATCAATATTCGCGTTTCCTTTTTGAAAAATGCCATTATTAACATAGGAGATATTGCCATTTATTTTGGCGGCATGATTTACGGAATCGGAGTGATTTTCGATCTTTTAAATAATAAATAGAATTTTGTATAAAAATATAGAACTAAATTGTACGAAAAGAAAAGCATAAATAATAGTGGAATAAATTTCTTTTTTAAAAATAATAGTAGAAAAAACCTAATCATTTTGTTAAAATGGGGAAACAGCAGGAGAAAATCCATGAGTTTTTGACAAAATTTATGGTTTCACGAGGGAGGAAGATATGAATACTATGTTTATGCTGGTGCCCGTATTGGGCGTATTGGGTCTTTTGTTCGCTTTTTTTCAGGCACAGAAGATTCAGAAGGAAGATTCCGGTAACGAGAGGATGAAGGAAATTGCCCATGCGATTGCAGAGGGTGCACAGGCCTTTCTCTTCGCGGAATACAAGATTCTTCTTTTTTTTGTTTGTAGCCTTTTCCTTTGCATCGGTTTAGGAACAAGAAGCTGGCTTAGCGGAGCGGCTTTTGTCTTCGGTGCTTTGCTTTCCACATTGGCAGGATATTTCGGAATGCGTTCCGCAACCGCAGCCAATGTTCGTACTGCAGAGGCGGCAAGACAGTCCGGAATGAAGAAGGCTTTATCCATTGCCTTTTCCGGCGGTTCCGTAATGGGAATGTCCGTAGCAGGCTTCGGTATTTTCGGCTTGGGACTTTTCTACTACTTCACTAAGGACGTAGGTGTGCTTTCCGGATTCTCCCTGGGAGCTTCCAGCATTGCCCTTTTCGCCCGTGTAGGTGGAGGAATCTATACCAAGGCAGCCGACGTTGGAGCAGACCTTGTAGGTAAGGTTGAGGCGGGAATCCCTGAGGATGACCCTAGAAACCCTGCGGTTATTGCGGACAATGTAGGAGATAACGTAGGCGATGTTGCCGGAATGGGCGCTGACCTTTTCGAGTCCTATGTAGGTGCTTTGGTTTCTGCTATGACTTTAGGTGCACTGGCTTTTCAGGATAAGGGAATTGCCTTTCCTCTGCTTCTTGCAGGATTATCCTTACTGGCTTGTATCTTAGGAAGCTTTTCCGTAGTTATGATTGGTGGAGAGGATCCCAGTAAGGTATTAAAGACTGCCAGCTACTCTGCTGCAGTGGCAGTTATTGTTTTTGCTTTTGGACTTTCTAACTATTTCTTCGGAGATTTCCATGCGGCTTTGGCCGTTACGGCAGGCTTGATTGCAGGATTATGTATTGGTGCCATTACCGAGTATTACACATCCTCCAGCTATGCTCCTGTAAAAGAAATTGCGAAGCAGTCTGAAACCGGATCGGCTACCAATATCATTTCCGGTATGGCTATCGGAATGCGCTCTACAGCTATTCCTATTTTATTGATTTCCGTAGCAATTTTTGTATCCTTTAGTCTTTTGGGACTTTACGGTATTGCTTTATCCGCTGTAGGTATGCTTTCCACAACGGCAATCACCGTAGCGGTAGATGCTTACGGACCTATCGCCGATAATGCGGGCGGTATTGCGGAAATGGCAGGTCTGGAAGAGGGTGTTCGTAAGATTACCGACCAGTTGGATGCTGTAGGAAATACAACTGCAGCTATGGGTAAGGGATTTGCTATCGGTTCTGCAGCATTAACAGCTCTTGCATTATTTGCATCCTATGCGGAGGCTGTACAGTTAAAGAGCATCAATGTTTTGGACAGTAGGGTATGTATCGGACTCTTTATCGGCGCTATGCTTCCCTTCCTTTTCTCCGCATTTACTATGAGCTCTGTAAGTAAGGCAGCCTTTGCCATGATTTCCGAAGTAAGAAGACAGTTTAAAGAGAAGCCGGGCATTATGGCGGGAACAGATAAGCCTGACTATAAGACCTGCGTAAGTATTTCTACCCGTGCGGCTTTAAGGGAAATGATTGTTCCCGGTGTACTGGCTGTTATTGCACCGCTGGCTATCGGATTACTTCTCGGTGCAGAGGCTCTTGGCGGACTTTTGGCAGGATCTTTGGTTTCCGGTGTTATGATGGCAATCTTCATGTCCAACTCCGGTGGAGCTTGGGACAATGCTAAGAAGTATATCGAAGAAGGACACAACGGCGGAAAGGGTTCTGAGACCCATAAGGCAGCTGTTGTAGGAGATACAGTAGGAGATCCTTTCAAGGATACCTCCGGACCTTCCATCAACATTTTGATTAAGCTGATGACCGTAATCGCATTAGTATTTGCTCCGCTCATTATGACTCTTGGCGGAATTTTATAAAAGTGCTATACTATGAGGAGTATTCTTTATAAGTTTTTTATAAAGAGCAGTCAAAATGGCTAAAAAACTCCGACATTTAAATAAACTTTTGTAAAAAAATTAAAGCAATCTGTGTATCCTCTTTGGAGAAGATGAGGAACAGAGTCTTTGAAAAATTCAAAAATTGTCAGATTAGAAAAGCCATTTGTCCGAATTCGGATAGATGGCTTTTGTTTTTAAAGAGTGACTTTGGATGCAGGAGGAGGTTTTAGCAAAACAGAAGAGGAGGATTTATATGAAAATCAAAATTGGCTTAGTGCCAAGACTAATCATTGCCATCATCCTGGGTATTTTGGTTGGTCAGTATTTCCCGTTGTGGTTCTGTAGAGGGATTGTTACCCTTTCAGGCATTTTCAGCAGCTTTTTAAAGTTCGTTATTCCTTTGATGATTCTTGCTTACGTTACCATGGGAATTGCGGATCTGTCTCAAGGAGCAGGGAAGCTCCTCCTTATTACCGTTTGTATCGCATACGGCTCCACTTTGGTTGCCGGAACAGCATCCTATGTGGTATCCAGCAACCTGTTCCCCAGCTTTATGTCTCCGGACGCTCTGGATCAGATTGCAAAGACTGCGGATAATTCCGTTTCCGGATACTTCAGCATTGCTCTTCCCCCATTGTTGGATACTCTTTCTGCAGTGGTTTTGGCATTTATTTTGGGACTCTGCCTGTCCAATATGAAGGGAAAGGAAATCGGATCTGACCTTTACAATACCATGAAGGATTTCTCCGGCATTATTGATAAGGTATTGCATACCGCCATTATCCCTCTGCTTCCCTTATACATCATGGGAACCTTTGTGGACATGACCTACTCCGGTAAGACCTTCGCGATTTTAAGCATTCTGTGGAAGGTATTCTTAACCGTAATCTGCATGCACTTGATCTACATCACTATCCAGTTCTTTATTGCAGGAACCGTTGCCAAGAAGAACCCGATTACTTTGATTAAGAATCAGGTTCCGGGTTACACAACTGCCTTAGGAACCCAGTCCTCTGCAGCAACCATTCCGGTAAACCTGGAATGCGCAAAGAAGGACGGTGTTTCCGAGCAGATTCGTAACTTCGTGGTACCTCTTTGTGCCAACATTCACATGTGCGGATCCATGATTACCATCACAGCTTGCGCTACCGCCGTATGTCTTATGAACAACCTTCCGATTTCCATCGGAACCGTTGTACCCTTCATTATGACTCTGGGTATCGCTATGGTGGCAAGCCCCGGTGCTCCCGGCGGATCCATCATGACAGCACTTCCTTTCCTCTATATGATTTTCGGTAAGGAAGCAGGAGATCCCAACGGCCCCATCTGTGCCATCATGGTGGCTTTATACATCACCCAGGACTCCTTCGGAACCGCTTGTAATGTATCCGGAGACAATGCCATCGGTGTTGTAGTCAATGAGATTAACGAAAGACTCTTTGCGAAGAAGGCGTAAAGAATTAACCGCCTGCGAAAGCAAATCTCGAGATACAGAGCTTTTTTGGATTTGGAAATATTTACAAAGAAAATATAAACAAATCATAAGAATTTGAAGAAAAAGGGAGTGTACTTACTATACTCCCTTTTTTTCTATTATTGTTTATGGTATATTTTACTAGGAAATAAAGCAATTTTTAGATAGATTTTGTCGTTTGGAATAAGCGGGGGAGAATCAGAAGTATTGCCCGTTGTTCCCGGATGGAAGAAAATACCGTGTTAAGTTGAAGCTATCATAAAACACAAAGGAGAGCTTATGAACGTTTTTAACATTATCGGTCCGATTATGATCGGGCCAAGCAGTTCCCATACCGCAGGTGCGGTTCGTTTGGGAAGAGTAGTAAACAAGGTGGCAGGCTCGGATGACTTTAAGGAGTTGGACATCGAGCTGTCAGGTTCTTTTGCCAGAACCTACAGAGGGCATGGTACGGACAGAGCTTTGCTTGCCGGAATTATGGGCTATCACAGCTATTCCGAAGAGATTCGGGATGCTTTGCAGATTGCCAAGGATAGGGGAATTGATTATCGTTTCATTGAAAATGATATTCCCGGGGCTCATCCCAATACCGCCCGCATTCATTATGTCCTTCGGAACGGACAGGAGGGTACGGTAGAAGGTGCCAGCATCGGAGGCGGAAATATTCGTGTAGATGTGATTAACGGCCTGAGAGTGGATTTTACCGGAGAAAGCAATACCATTCTGGTTTTGCATCGGGATAAGCCGGGCATGATAGCGTTGGTAACCCAGATTATGTACGATAAATATAAGGATTTGAATATCGGAAACTTCCGTTTAAGCCGTCCGGAAAAGGGTGGAATTGCTTTAATGACCATCGAAATAGACCAGATGCCGCCGGAAGAACTGATGGACGAAATCAATAAGCTTCCCAATGTGGAGAATGCCTTACTGATTCGTGCAATTTAGTGTTCATTCGAGCGCATTTATTATAGCGCATTTATTATAGAGAATTGATTAGATACAGCATTGAATAGATAGAGCATTCATTAGATAAGCTGCGAGACTATTTGGTGGTACATTGGCTACCAAAGAAAGGTCTAGGGCAGGAGGAAAAAATGATTAAATACGATACAATTAAAGAAATATGTGATAAGGCAGAGGCGCGGGGAATCAAAATCAGCGAACTTTGCCTGGAAGACCAGTCAGAGCAGATGGGGCTTCCTAAAGAAGAAATCTATGCCATGATGGAGAAGAATTTCGATGTGATGGTGGAATCCGTTGGAAAGGGAGGGGATAAGAACCTCCGTTCCACTTCCGGGCTTACCGGAGGAGAGGGAGCAACCATGCTGGAGTATTCTCAGAAAGCTCAAGGCGGTTTGATGGGAGAGTTTATGACCAAGGCTATCGGCAGGGCGATGTGCGTGTCCAACTGTAATGCAGCCATGGGAAGAATTGTGGCAACCCCTACTGCCGGATCCTGCGGAATCTTGCCGGGCTGTCTGGTTTCCATGTATCAGGACAAGGGCTATAATAAGAAAGATATCGTGATGTCTATCTTTACTGCAGCGGCTTTCGGTATGGTCATTGCCAAGCAGGCCTCCATTGCGGGAGCTGAGGGAGGATGCCAGGCGGAGTGCGGTTCCGCTTCCGGTATGGCAGCAGCATCTTTGGTGGAGCTTATGGGGGGGAGTCCCAAGGCTTGCGGAGATGCTTTAGGAATGTCCCTGGTGAACCAGATGGGCCTGGTTTGTGATCCGGTGGCAGGCCTTGTGGAAATCCCCTGTGTAAAAAGAAACGTATCCGGAGTAGTGATTGCTTTCTCCTCTGCGGATATGGCCTTGGCAGGAGTAGAGCTGAAGATTCCTGTAGATGAATGTATTGCGGCGATGAAGTCGGTAGGAGACAGCATGTCCAGCGCCTTGAAGGAAACCGCCATGGGCGGCTTGGCAGCCAGCCCCACAGGAATTCGTTTAAGAAAAGAAGTCTTCGGAGAATAAGCAATAGGGGCTATAAAAATCAGAATAGTTTTTCTACGCAATATAGGTCTAAAATTGGGGCACGCTACCGCTAGCCTCGCCCTGCAGCGGATACTAAGCGAAAAACTGCAGTACCTTTGTTTTTCGCAAGTACCGGCGGGCTCAGACTACCCCTTATTTAGACCTATATTGCATAGTTAATTCTATTTATTCAGATTTTATAGTCCCTAATTGCTTCTTTTTAAACTGTAGGGAAGAAGTGTTGAATTTTTATCGCCCCTATTGCTTTTATTTATGGAGATTTCTTTTTTCTTAAGACTTATTCCTTTCTACTTTTCTGACTAGCCAAGGGGAGGTCTAAGGCGTACAATAGGAAGCACTAACATGAAAAGAGAGGAAAATGAGGACATGGCGATAAATGCACAGAAGAAAATACTACCGACAGCAACAAAGCAGACAGGAAGAAGGGAAAGAAGCTTAAAAAGCAATTATTTTCAAAAAATTGCCCTTGGGCTTCTTTTTTCCGGAATTCTGACATTTTCTCAGACAGGGAAAAGTTTTGCACTGGATCGTTTTCTGACGGGAACCTATGGAAACGGCATTCCCATCGGAGGAAAGACCGTAGAGGAGGCCAAGGCCTATCTGGAAGGAGCCTATAGTCAGAATTATGTCCTTTATCTTATAGGAAGAGAAAAAACGGAAGAGATTTCCGGAAAGGATATCGGCTATCATTTACAGGCAGCTACCAATCTTCCGGAAATTTTACAGAAGGAAGCGGAAAGTGGAGCCCAGGGAAGCCCGGATCAAAGAATCGATTATTCTTTGGAAGGCAGTACCGCAAGCTATGATACCGTGAAATTGAAAGAAAAACTGGAAGAGCTTTCCATGGTAAAGGATGCCAAGGAGACCAGAACCGCCAGCGTGGTGAAGGAAAACGGAGTCTACACCATTATTCCGGAGCAGGAAGGAAATTCCCTGAACTGGGATAGACTTTGGGCAAGGGTGGAAAGAGCCCTGCAAAGAGGAGAGAACACGATTCAGCTGTCCGAT
>CAUUUY010000085.1:0-7077 GCA_963548305.1 uncultured Oribacterium sp. | reverse complement strand
AAAACCCTGATGAGAGGGGCGGATATTATCATCTTGGATGAGCCTACTGCTGTTTTAACTCCTCAAGAAACCAGGAAGCTTTTTGAAATTTTAAATAATTTGAAGAAAGAGCAAAAATCTTTGGTGTTTATTTCCCATAAGTTAAATGAGGTTATGGAAATTTCGGATCGAATTTCTGTCATGCGACAGGGGTTGCATATGGGAATTGTGTCTAAAGAAGAAACTTCGCCACTGGATTTAACCAAGAAAATGATTGGCCGAGAGGTGTTCCTGCATATTGATAAGACATATGAAAAAGCAGGAAAGAGAATTTTGGATGTACAAGATGTTTGGATTCCCAGTCAAAAGGAAAGCTCCAAAATTCGAGGCCTATCTTTACATGTGAATGAGGGAGAAATTGTGGGTGTTGCCGGCATAGACGGAAACGGACAATCAGAGCTAATCGAGGCAATCACCGGTTTGCGTCCTGTGGAGAAGGGACATATCTTCCTGGACGGAAAGGAAATTACCAACCTTTCTCCGAAAAAAGTACGAGAGGTGGGATTGGCTCATATTCCGGAGGATAGAAATACTCGTGGATTAAATAGAACTATGAGTATTGAAGAGAATTTAGTTGCGGTAGAAGTGGACAAAGCACCTTTCAGTAAAGGTGTAGTAATGAATACAGCTGCCATGGATAGGTATTCTGAAGAAATGGTGAAGCGCTTTGACATTCGTCCTACGGACTATAAGCTACCAACGTCCTCTCTTTCAGGAGGAAATGCGCAGAAGGTGGTAGTGGCAAGAGAAGTTTCCATGAATAAGAAGCTACTGGTGGCGGCTCAACCTACTAGAGGAGTGGATATCGGTGCCATTGAGTCTATTCAAAAGACCCTGGAGGAAGCGAAGAAGAACGGTGCAGGAGTATTGCTGGTTTCTACGGAGTTGGAAGAAATCACATCCCTTTCCGATCGCATCATTGTTATTCACGAAGGAACGATTACCGGAGAGCTTAGTGCCGGAGAAGCCAATGAAAACAACCTGGGACTTCTGATGATGGGGGGAACAGTGGAAACAAAGTTGGAGGAAGGAGGAGAGAAGCATGAATAAGTCTTTAAATAGCTTTTTGAAAGTATTGTTTACCTTTTTCCTGGCGATTTTGGTGGGAGCTATTTTTATTCTGGCCATTGGGGAAAATCCTATTGATGCTTATCTGGCATTGTTAAAGGGCGCTTTGGGAACAAAACTGGGAAGAGGAAATGTCATTGCAGGATTTACTCCTTTACTGCTGACGGCAACGGCTTTTGCAGTGGCAGCTAAGGCCGGTGCGTTTAATGTCGGGGTAGAGGGAGAAGTAATTTTAGGAGGCATTACTGCTGCTTATATCGGTATCAATTGGGGATTTTTATCTGTACCTCTTTTGTATCTTGCCTGCTTTACCGGAGCCATTGTGGTAGCCATGCTATGGGGATTGATTCCGGCGATTTTAAAGGCTTATTTTAATGTATCGGAAGTCTGCGTAACGATTTTGATGAATACGGTGGCACTGTATATCGGTTCTTATCTGGTTAGCGGGCCCATGAGTGCAGGAGTTGCTACTCCTCAGTCCAAGCCTGTGCTGGTAACGATTCCGAAAATTATGAAGCCTTCTTCAGCAAATATGGGGATTTTCATTGCCATTCTTGTGGTGCTGGCAGTTATTTGGATGACTTATAAGACAAAGTGGGGCTATAAGATTAGAACGGTGGGAACCAACCCTGCTCATGCGGATTATGCCGGTATTGATTCTAAAAAGGTGTTTATTGGAGCCATGCTACTTTCTGCAGCCCTTGGTGGAGTTGCGGGATGCATAGAGGTTCTTGGTGTGCATGGATACTATCTGGACGGTTTTGCAAGGGATTTAGGAACAAATGGTATGTTGGCAGCATTAATTGTGAAGTCCAACATGCTCTTTACTCCGTTTGTGGCTTTTTTCTTGGCGGTACTAAAGGCAGGGGCTATGGCTATGCAGCAGGCTACCAGTGTACCGAAATCCATTGTAGATACTATTTCAGCGGTATTTATCATTATTGCAACCATGGATTTTGTCATTAGCTTGCAGAAGCGGAGAAAGCTGGAAAAGAATTTAAAAACAGAGATAGCTTCGAATCAGAAAGAGAAAGGAGGGGATAAATAATGTCAGAGAATTTAGGAAAGATTTTTAATCTATCACTGATTTATGCAACCTTCCGGGCATCCACACCGATTATTTATGCAGCCTTGTGTGCGGCCATTACGCAGCAGGCCAATATTTTAAATATCGGTACTGAGGGAATTATGCTGGTGGGAGCCTTTACTGCGGTGGCTGTAAGCTATTTTACCGGTAGCTGGATGCTGGGAATTCTGGCAGCGATGTTTGGTGGAGCTATCATTGCTATGATTATGGCTGTCAGTCATATTAAGTACAATTCTGAAATTTGTGCCATCGGTATGGGCATAAATCTTTTGGCTATTGCATTAACCAAGTTTATGCTTCAGGTGTTTTTCCATACCAGCGGAAGCTTTTCCAACCCCTCAATCGTTCCTATTCCCAAATTGCATATGACATTTTTGGAAAATGTTCCGGTCTTAAACAGTTTGTTTAATGACTGGCGCTTTACGGAATGGTTTGTAATTCTTTTTATTCTTCTTTTGCAGTTTATCTTCTATAAGACGGTATGGGGATTGCGTCTTCGTGCTGTAGGACAATTCCCTATGGCTGCTGAAACTGCGGGAATTCAAGCGAATGCAGTTAAGTATCAAGCTATGCTGATATCCGGTTTAATCGGTGGATTGGCGGGAGCCCATTTATCTTTGGGTTATAGTACACAGTTTGTGGAAAATATGACCAACAGCCGTGGTTTTATGGGTGTTGCGGCAATGTACTTCGGCGGTGCAAATCCGGTGCTGACGGCTATGGGATGCTTACTTTTCGGATTTTCCGATTCTGTAGGAGCCAGATTACAGGCCTACGGTATTCCTGCTCAGTTTATTTTAATGATGCCCTATATTGTGACCATTACGGTACTGGCTATTTCCATGGCGGTAAAGATTCAGGCCACCAAGAAAAAGCAGTCTGCGTTAATTACGAATTAGGAAGTGTTAGTTGATATTGCGCTAGGGGCTTAAAAAATGAAAGGAATGGTAAAGAATGCGTAAAAGAAAAATTATTCTAGATTGTGATCCGGGACATGATGATGCGGTGGCGGTAATTCTTGCGGCAAAGAATCCTCATTTAGAACTGTTGGGTATTACCGTTGTGGCAGGAAACCAGACCTTGGAAAATACCCAGAGAAATGCTTTACGTCTAGTACAGCATTTAGATCTGAATATTCCGGTTTATGCAGGTTGCGGTCAACCTATGGTGAGAGATAAGGTGATTGCCGGAGACATCCATGGGGAAACCGGTTTAGATGGTCCTGTGTTTGAGGAATTAAATCGGGAAATTGAGGCGGATCATGCCGTAAATTACATCATTAAGACTTTGATGAATTCTCCGGAAAAAATCACTGTGGTTACTACCGGCCCTATGACCAATTTGGGAATGGCTCTTCGCATGGAACCGAAAATTGTGGATAAGATTCAAGAAATTGTTTTTATGGGTGGTTCCTACGCCAATGGAAATGTAACTCCTGCTGCGGAGTTTAATATCTTGGCAGATGCGGAAGCGGCTCATGTTTGTATTTCCTCCGGACTTCCTATCACCATGGTGGGACTGGATGTTACCAGAAAGGCTCTTTGCTATCCGGAAATTGTGGAGCGGATGCGTAAGGTTGGCAACAAGGCTTCGGACTTATTTACGGATCTAATGGCATTTTTCTGTAAAACGCAAAAAGAGGTATATGGTTGGGAGGGTGGCCCTTTGCACGATCCCATTACCATTGCTTACCTGATTGACCCTACGGTTCTGACTACAAAGCCCATGAATGTGACAGTGGACACTTCCAGCTCCCAGTCCTACGGCAGAACGAACTGTGACTATTTCGGCTATATGAAGAAGGAACCAAATGTTAATGTAGGGATTGATATTGATGTGGAAAAGTTTTGGGACATTGTGGAAGACGGCTTAAAACTATACGACTAATGTGGAAAAGATAGTCGGCAATGGGTATCTCCGGGAGGAATACAGTGGAAGCTTTAAGAGAGGTTTTAGAAAAAAATAAACAGAAATACATTGATCGCCTATCGGAACTCGTTGCGATAGACACGCATGATTTGGGGCACGGGATTGATGGCGGCCTGGAAAAACAAGGACAGGATTATATGGCGGAGCTCTTTGGGAAGATGGGAGCGGAAGTCACTTTGGATCCTATGAAGGAAGAGGATATTGAAAAATGCTTCTCCCTTTATCAAGAGGGAAACCTGGGGCATCAGCAGACTGACCGATACAATGTTTACGCTCAGTTTAACGGAGAAAAGCCCGGTAAAACCCTGATGTTTAACGGCCATATGGATGTAATGCCCGCGGATGAAGTGGAGGAATGGACCACGCCTCCCTTTAGCCCTACGATAAGGGACGGAAAGCTTTACGGAAGAGGTACTGCAGATATGAAGGGGGGGCTGATGGCCGCCACCATGGCTGTGCAGCTTCTGCAGGATGCAGGAATCCCCTTTTCCGGTTCTGTGAAAATCACTTCAGTCTGTGATGAAGAAGGCGGCGGAAACGGCTCCATGCAGGCGATTATGAGTGGGCAGAGGGCGGATGGCGTTGTGGTCTGTGAGGGCACCAGCGATGAGCTGATTTTGGCGCATATGGGTTTTGTCTTTTTCAGGGTGAAATTTGCCGGGAAAGCATGTCATTCCGGTACCAAGCAGAATGGTGTAAGCGCCATAGAAAAAGCAATTAAGGTAATTCAGGCTTTAAACGAGAAGGAGCATGAGTGGCTTTTACACTACAAGCATCCTCTTTTACCGGCTCCAAACTTAAACGTAGGCCTTATCCATGGAGGAACTGCCGGTTCCACTGTGGCGGAGGAGTGTATGTTTGAGGTTTGTGTACATTATCTTCCCAATAAGATGAGTCACAATCAGGTAGTAAAAGAATTCCAAGAAGTAGTGGAAAGAGTTGCTAAGTCGGATGCTTGGCTGGAAGTACATTTACCGGAAATCAAAATTACCCAAGCCGGTGGCGGGTTCGAAATGGAGGAAGCTTCTCCCTTTGTGGATAGTTTTAAGAGGGCTTATTCCGAAGCAAGAGGAAAAGAAGTGAAGGTGGTAGGATCTCCGGCGGGGTGTGATTCTCGTTTATGGAGAAATATCGCGGAATGCCCCACCATACAGTTTGGACCGGGAAATCTTGCCCAGTGTCATGCTGTGGATGAATGGCTGGATTTAGAGGCTTACTTACAGTCTATCTTGATTTATGCAGAACTGATATTGGATTTCTGCCGGAGTTAAGGGAAACAGTACTTTCCAAAGCTGAAGGTGCAGTGTATTCCTAGGCGAAAAGTGTAGAGTATTTTGAAGCTAAAGGAATAGTTTTCCTCGGCACTAAACGAACAAGGTTTTCAGGATTTCTGAGAAGAAGATAAGAATATGTAGAAAAGAAAAGGAGAATAAGAATATGGCAAAGAAAGTTTTATTGGCAGGGGAATCATGGATGAGCTATACCACTCACGTGAAAGGCTTTGATAGCTTTTATACTTCTGTTTACGAGACAGGAGAGAAGTATATTAAGAGAGCTTTTGAAGAGGGAGGATATGAGTTTACATTTCTTCCAAATCATTTGGCAACAGAAGAATTTCCTTTCAGCTTGGAAGAATTAAAGCAGTATGATTTGATTATTTTATCGGATATCGGAGCCAATACTCTACTTTTACCTGGGGCAACCTTTACTCGTAGCGAAATCATGCCGAACCGCTGTAACTTACTTCGGGACTATGTCTTGGACGGAGGAGCTCTCTTAATGGTAGGAGGATATTTGACCTTCTCCGGTGTGGATGCTAAGGGAAAGTGGCAGGACACTGCTGTGCAGGAGGTTTTACCGGTACAGGTACTTGCTACAGACGATCGTATGGAGCATTGTGAAGGCGTTCGCCCTGTTTCTGTAAAGGAGCATACTATCTTTGATGGATTAGAAAAGACCTGGCCAAGAGTTTTAGGCTACAACAAGACTATCTTAAAGCCGGAAGCAGAACTTTTGGCAACAGTATGTGACGATCCCTTTATCGCTTTGGGAGAATACGGTAAGGGAAGATCTGCTGTGTTTACCACGGACTGTGCTCCCCACTGGGCACCACCTGAATTCTGTGAGTGGAAAGATTATAACCGCTTGTTCCAAAATCTTGCACGTTGGCTGACAAAGGAAGCATAACGGGAGAAGCTATGAAGGTTTTAAATTTTGGTTCTTTAAACATTGACTATGTTTACAGTTTGGACCATTTTGTTCAAAAAGGAGAAACGATTTCCTCTGATGCTTTAAACATTTTCCCGGGTGGCAAGGGCTTAAATCAGTCTCTGGCGTTGGGGAGAGCCGGTGTTTCTACTATTCATGCCGGAGCTGTAGGGAAGGACGGAGAATTTCTTCTAAAGCTGCTTCAGGAATCAGGCGTGAATATAGACCATGTGCAGTCCTTGGATAGCGTACAAACAGGAACAGCGATTATTCAAAAGGATAAGGAGGGGGATAATTGTATTATTCTCTATAGCGGTGCAAATCATAAAATTACTAGGGCACAGGTAGAGGATACTATTCGTCATTTTTCTACAGGAGATTTCTTGCTTTTACAAAATGAAATTAACGAGTTGGATAGCATTATGAACTTGGCTCATGAACAGGGGCTAAAGATTGTGCTGAACCCTTCTCCTATGAATGAAGCAATCTTAGCTTTACCCTTGGAATATGTGGATTATTTTCTTTTGAATGAAGTGGAGGCATCGCAGATATTAGGGCAGGATAGTGCCGACCTAGAGAGCGAAGAAATGATTAGAGCCTTGCATCTTCAGTATCCTACAGCGAAAATCGTTTTAACCCTTGGTGGAGAAGGAGCTCTTTACTTTGACGGGGAGAGCCTTTATCGCCAAAGGGCATATAAATCAGAGGTTGTAGACACTACAGCTGCCGGAGATACCTTTACCGGA
>CAUUUY010000084.1:0-7115 GCA_963548305.1 uncultured Oribacterium sp. | reverse complement strand
CTCTCTTCTAACCAACACCGACTTTCCCGAAAAGGAAAGGAAATAGTCCTCTTTCCCGGGCTTTTTTTCAGGGTGATATTGATTTTGAAAATGATGTTGTCCCAGGTCTTGAATCATCCGGCTTTATCCTTTCTTACGCTGTTGTCTGATTTAAAACGATTTCATGTTATTATTTATGATGCTCTTCTAAAAATTTTAGGTAAATCAAATCTTCAGGCACCGTAATTTTTTGGTTCTTCTCTTCCCCTAAAACCAAGTAGGGCTGTTCCTTGCTAAATGCCTCCACCATCATGGCATCATCCGTAATGGATAGCCCCTCCTCTTTCTTCTCTAAGAAAGTCTTATAGGCTTCCCAAAGTAGGGGAAAGGAAAAGGCTTGAGGAGTCTGAATCCTATAAAGACTGCTTCTATCCACGCTTTCCTGCACAATCCCCTTCTCCACTCGCTTAATGGTATCTGTCACCGGAAGTCCCGGAATTACCGCCCCATAGGACTTTCGAGCTTCATAGATTCTTTCGCATAGGTCTAAACTAAAGCAAGGCCGTGCCCCGTCATGAATAAAAAGAGAGAGCTCGGTTTGAAGATTTTTGCTTTCTCCATGCTCTATCTCCTGCTCTTTTCTATGCTTTTCTCTATTCGCTTCCCTATTTTTCAAAAATTCCAAGGCGGAGTAAACAGACCAGTAGCGCTCTGCTCCCCCCTCAATCAAGGAAACTGCTATATTTTCCTGTGTAAGTGGAGAAAATGAAGAAGCGAGCTCCTCTTTACACTGTGCAGATTCTCCTTCTAAGAGCCGAAGCCCCAGCTCTTCCCTCCATTGCTTAAGCTCTCCTTCCACCCTTTCTTTATCTTCCTTGGAAAGAATCAAAAGGATTTCTTTGCACCTGTTCCAGCTGCAAAACTTTTGCAGGGCGGAATAATATAAAGGCTTTCCCTGAAAGGACAGAAATTGCTTTTTTTCCTTGCATCCCATGCGGCTTCCTTTTCCGGCCATCAGAAGGATGACGGTAATTTCTCTTTGATTTGGCATTCTTCCCTCCCTAGCCTTCCGTTAAAGCCAGGGATGGATAAGCATTCAAAGAGGCTTCTCCCCGTTTTCCTGCCTGATAATCATAGTAGGCTGCTGCTGCAATCATAGCTGCATTGTCCGTGCATAGCACAGGGCTTGGGCAGTAAAAGCTTAAACCGTGGGCCTTCGCCTTCTCCTCCATCTTCCTTCTAAGACAGCCGTTTGCGGAGACGCCTCCCGCCACAGCCATTTTGGATACCCCTAAATCCAGAGCAAGCTGTAGACATTTTTCTGCCAAGTCCTCACAGACTCCCTCCTGAAAAGAGGCACAAAGGTCTGCCACCCTGATTTCTTCTCCCAACATTTTCTTATGGTTTAACTCATTTAAAACCGCAGATTTTACACCGGAAAAGCTAAAGTCGTAGGGGGTATCCAGTTTTGCTTTGGGAAAATGATAGGCAAAGGGGGCTCCCTCTTTCGCACTCTGCTCCAGCTTTGGGCCTCCGGGATATCCCAGTCCTACGGCTCTGGCAATCTTGTCGAAGGCTTCCCCCGCCGCGTCATCTTTGGTTCTTCCATAGATTTTGATTTTTCCGTAGTCTTCCACATACAGTAAATGACTGTGTCCACCGCTGGCCACCAGACAAACATAGGGAGGAATACAATCTTGATGCGCAAGATAATTTGCCGCAATATGTCCTTCAATGTGATGTACCGGAATCAAGGGTTTCTGAATGGCATAGGCCAAAGCCTTGGCTTCGGAAACTCCCACCAAGAGGGAACCTACCAATCCCGGACCGTAGGTTACCGCCACCGCCGTAAGATCGGAAAAACTTTTTCCCGCCTCTTCCATTGCCAGACGAATCACCTCATCAATCTTTTCCAAATGATTACGGGAAGCAATCTCCGGCACTACTCCGCCAAACTCCGCATGTAGAGCCACCTGAGAGGAAATCACATTGGAAAGTACTTCCTTTCCGTTTTTTACTACTGCCGCTGCGGTTTCATCACAGCTGCTTTCGATTCCCAGAATCAAAACATCTTCCATAAAACTGTACTCTTTCTATATTTCCTAAATTCAGAATCTCATCACACAGATTGTTATAATCTTCTTGTGCATTGAATTCCCCTATCCTGTTCTTTACTTCGTTTTCAGCTTTATTTTCCTTCTTCCTCTTCTTCAAAGGAAATGTCCTTACTCCAAGCATCCCTGGCGAATTTCACCGGAAAAATATGGCTGAACTTATCCTTATACTGCTCCGGATAAACTTCCGAAGGAGAATAGTGGGTAAGCCACATTTCTCTAGGCTGAGCTTCCCGTCCTAAGATGGCTGCCTCTTCCATAGTCATGTGCTTATGCTTTTTGGCATTGGAGAGTTTATCCTCCTCCCCGTACATTCCTTCACAGATAAACAAATCCACATCCTTCGCCTTTTCGGCTATTCTGGGAATCGGTCTGGTATCGGTACAATAGACCACGGAAATCCCTCGTCTTGCCTCTCCCATGACCATATCCGGGGTAAAAAGACTGCCCTCATACTCTACCGCTTCTCCATGTTGCAGACGATTCCAGCAGGAAACCGGAATTCCGGCCTCCCTTGCCCGCTCTACGGAAAATTTTCCGGATCTGGGAATAGTGATTTTATACCCAAAGCATGGAATACTGTGTTGCACCTTAAAAGCCTCCAGCTGAAAGCTTTCACAGGAAAATCTCTGCTCTTCTTCCTGAATTTCTATATATTCGATGGCAAAGGGCAATTCCGGCGCAATGCTCCGCAGCCCATTCACAACCCTGGCCAGTCCCTTGGGACCGATCATGGTCACCGGCTTGGTTCGCTCCGCATTTCCCATGCTGAGAAGCATTCCGGGAAGCCCGGAAATATGGTCCGCATGGTAGTGGGTAAAGCAGATGGTATCAATGCTATAGGGGCTCCATCCCTTCTCCCGCATGGCAATCTGGGTTCCCTCTCCACAATCTATCAAGAGACTGGACCCGTTACAGCGTAACATTAAGCTGGTGAGCCAGCGCTTGGGTAGGGGCATCATTCCGCCGGTTCCCAGTAAACATAATTCTAACATAATTTATTGTATCGTCCTTTCCATGAGGATGGCATCCTCTTCCGGGTCTCGGTAATATGCCTTTCTTTTGGAAAAGGCCCGAAATCCCTCTCGTTCATAGATTACCCTGGCAGGGGAATTGCTTTCCCTTACCTCTAAAAATATTTTCTGAATGGCTTCCCGGTCTCCGATAGAGAGAATTTCCCGAAGCAGTTGCTTCCCAAAGCCCTTACCTTGATGCTTCTTCTTCACGGCAATGCTCTCCAACTCTCCTTCCACGCCTAAGACTCTCAGAATTGCATAGCCCAAGATTTCCTCTTCCTCCGCCAAAACTATGGCTCTATCGTATTTTCCCTCTACAGCACGGAGGAAATCCTGCCTGGAATAAGCCATACTGCCAAAAAGAGCCTGATCCATCTCCCAAATTTCTTCCACATCTCGTACTTCCATGTACCGAAAAAACATTTCTCCTCCTTGATTGTAGGCAATGAGTGGTAATTGCTTTTTCCAAGCAACTTACTTGATTCTTTGGTGGATTCCATTCCACTCAGCCCATTTTATTCGTAAATCGGGTAGTTCCTGGCAATCAGCTTATCCTTGGTTTTTCCTAAGTCTTTGTATGCCTCTTCCTGCACAATCTGAAAATCCTTTAAAACCCCTGCTTCCTTTTCTCTTTCCGCCTGAGGCTTCCTTAAATACTCCAAGTGAAATCCTGCTTCCAAGCCTTCCGCCTTTTTCTTTTCTCCCAGTAAAGCCAGGGAAGCAGCCCTTTGCAGGGCATTCTGGGGATTGGGGAAAAGGCAACGTTCCTTTCCCAGACTCTCTTCAATCTGCTTTCTATAGGGAAAAATGCCGTCCCCCAAGAAAATCTGCTGCCCATCAAGCTCTTTCGCAAAGGAGAGAAGCTCTTCAATGCTTACCGCCCTTTCCGGAGAAATACACTGCCCTAAACGATAAGATGCGGTATAAACCTGCCCTCTTCTGGCATCCAAAAGCACATGGATGGGATTTTGTAAAAAACTCAGATTTTCCTGCAGCATTTCCAAGGTACTGATTCCATAGAGGGGAATATTTCCGGCTAAAGCCAGTCCCTTTCCTGTTGCCGCTCCGATTCTAAGACCGGTAAAGGAGCCCGGACCCTTGCACAGGTAAATCTGATCCACCTCTTCTAAAGAAACCTTGCAATGCTCCAAAAGACTGATACAAAGAGGCAGTAAGGTTTCAGAATGGGTGAGTCCGATTTGTAAATCCATCTCTCCTAAAATCTGTCCGTCCTTTAAAAGGCAAACCCCGGAAACTCGTCCGGAAGCATCTAAAGCTAAGCTTATCATTTTCTATCCTTTTCTTTCATAAATTACTCTATTTCGCAGCTTACTCTATTTCCTATTTCTTGTTAAAGCGTTTTCCGTAAACTTTCTTCGCTTTTTTCATACTCTACTTCTCTTTATCGCTGTCTTCCATGCGGATTTTCCGAAAGGAAAATCCCTGACTTAAATCCTTCTCAATATAAATCCATTTGGCTTCCGGAGGAATATCCTCCCTGACCTGACTGGCCCATTCCATTAAAGCAATGCCCTCCCCGGAAAGCATGTCCTGAAAGCCGATTTCCCAAAGCTCCTCCGGATCTACGATACGGTAGAGGTCGAAATGATAGAGCTTTTCTCTCCCCTGATATTCCTTCACTATGGTAAAGGTAGGGGAATCTACATTTTCCGTAACCCCCAGGCCCTTGGCAAAGCCCTTGGCAAAGACGGTCTTTCCTACTCCAAGGTCTCCCTCCAGGCAATAAATCTCGCCTTTTTGGGCCTTCCGTCCCAGGCGAAAGTCCAACTGATAGCTTTCTTCCTCACTATTGCTAATCCACTCCATTCCTTGCTCCTATTCACAAAAAACGCTGGTGCCTTAGACGCCAGCGTTTCTTTTTATTCTTACCCGATGGCGTAGGCAAGACCTATGTCATCGAGTTCCATACAAGCGATATTCCCAAAAAGAAGCTCTCGTTTCTGCTGCGGCTAGCCGACGATATCTTCTTATTCCTCTGAACCGGAATTTACACGAAGGTAGTGGAATACTCTCCTTCCGGTTTCATCCTCGAAGGCGGAAAGACGAGCCAGAAAATCTTCTTCGAAAAGAATATCGGAAATGATGGCAAATTCATCCTTTCGTCCGGGAAGAACATGAACCTTTACCTTTCCATCCTCTACGAAGTAGCTCTTTAACTCCTTCTCAATTCCTTCTTCCGTCCCTTCAACGCGAAGAAAATAACGGAAAGCATTTCCGCCCATGGGCTCTATTTCAATCATTTTATCGGACCAGCCGATTCCTTGGAAATTACTTTTATGACGCACTGCCGCAATAATATCGGAAACTACCGCACTGGCAGTAGGCAGCTTACCGGCTCCCATGCCGTAAAGCATGGTGGTTCCCAGGCAATTTCCTACGATACGAATCCCGTTATACACTCCATTTACCGGATAGAGAGGATCCTGCTCCTCCACCATCATGGGTGCTACATAAGCAAAATACTTGTCCTCCACAGTCTGTACGGAACCCAAAAGCTTAATGCTGTATCCTAAGGCCTTGGCGTAAGCCATATCAATATCACTGACATTACGGATTCCTTCCGTGTAAATATCCTCGTGGCGGCAACGATTGCCGGAGGTCATGGAAAGGAGGATGGCAGTCTTTCTGGAGGTATCAAAGCCGTCGATATCCGCAGAGGGATCTCTTTCCGCATAGCCCAGTCTTTGTGCTTCCTTCAAGGTGTCCTCAAAGCTGGAGCCTTCCTCTCTCATCTTGGTTAAGATAAAGTTAGTGGTACCGTTTAAAATACCGGTGATTTCTGTCACATTTTCCCCGGCATAGTTATGGTAAAGGGTACGAATAACCGGAATTCCGCCACCTACGGAAGCCTCGAAATAGAAGTTACAGTTATGCTCCTTAGCAGTTCGAATCAGCTTGGAACCGCAGGCATCCACCACCGCCTTGTTGGAGCTTACCACATGCTTACCCTTTTCCAGACAGCTTTTAATATACTCGTAAGCCGGATGAATTCCTCCGATAGATTCCACCACCAGCTCCACTTCCGGATCATTTTCAATGACGGAAAAATCTGTAGTGACCAAGGCATCCTCCACACCGGGAATATGCTCTTTTCTGGCCAGAATATACTTTATTTCAATATTTTCTCCGCCCTTTTTCTCAATCTGTGCCCTATTCATATCCAGCACTTCTTTCACGCCGGATCCGATGGTTCCGTAGCCCATGATGGCAATCTTCATCTCATTCGCCCCTTTCTTCTCCTAAGAAACTTTTCCCATTTTTTAGTCATTTCCCGCAATCTTTCGATCCGGACAGCCCAACTGCATCCACTTCAGATAAGCGGAAATGAAACGATCGATATCTCCATCTAAAACCGCATCCGTATTGCCGCTTTCTTCTCCTGTACGCAGGTCTTTTACCATACGATATGGCTGTAAAACATAAGAACGAATCTGGGATCCCCAGCCGTTATCCTTTACTTCTCCTCGAATGCCCGCAAGCTTCGCTTCCTGCTCTTCCTTTTCCTTCAGATAAAGCTTGGTCTTTAACATCTGCATGGCCTTGTTTTTGTTCTGAATCTGAGAACGTTCCTCCTGACAGGCTGCCACAAAGCCGGTAGGAATATGAATCAAACGAACCGCAGAGGAGGTCTTGTTAATATGCTGTCCACCTGCACCGGAAGCACGAAAAACCTCCATCTTAATGTCCTCTTCCCGAATCTCAATGTCGATATCCGTCTCGATATCCGGCATAACGTCACAGGATACAAAGGAGGTCTGCCGCTTTCCCTGGGCATTAAAGGGAGAAATCCGAACCAAACGATGGATGCCGGACTCGGAGCGAAGGTAGCCGTAGGCATACTCTCCCACAACTTCCATGGTAACGGACTTTATGCCCGCTTCATCTCCATCCAGATAATCCAAGATTTTCACTGTAAAGCCATGTCTCTCCGCCCATCGGGTATACATCCGGTAGAGAATGCCCGCCCAGTCATTGGCCTCCGTTC
>CAUUUY010000083.1:0-7160 GCA_963548305.1 uncultured Oribacterium sp. | reverse complement strand
AGGCGGATTTACATCTTTGCTCCAAGATGGATGATACGGAAAAATTTCTGTTTCGTTTATCTGACGGGCATAAAATTGAATCGGTTTTTATGCGATATCAGCATGGAAACTCCGCCTGCATTTCCACCCAAGTGGGCTGCAGGATGGGCTGTGCCTTCTGTGCTTCCACTTTGGATGGTCTTGCCAGAAACTGTAGCACAGGAGAAATGCTTGGGCAGATTTATGCTATGGAAAAGCTGACAGGACAAAGAATTTCTCATGTGGTGCTGATGGGCTCCGGAGAGCCCTTGGATAATTATGAGGAAGTTACCCGTTTCCTACGAATTATCAGTGACGAAAAGGGAAAAAATCTCTCTATCAGAAACATTACCCTGTCTACCTGCGGCCTGGTACCGAGAATCTATGATTTGGCCAAGGAAAATTACGGAATTACGCTGGCATTAAGCCTGCATGCGCCAACGGATGAACAGCGAAGAAAAATCATGCCCATTGCCAAACGCTATTCTTTATCGGAAATTATGCCGGCGGTGAAGGAATATTTCAAAAAAACCGGAAGAAGAGTCAGTTTTGAGTATGCCTTGGTACTGGGGGTAAATGACGGAGAAGAGGACAGAAGGGCTTTGGCGGACTTATTGAGAGGAGAGAAGGGAGAGCATTTTCCCTGTCATGTGAATC
Organism: uncultured Oribacterium sp.; assembly: GCA_963548305.1. Taxonomy (GTDB): domain Bacteria; phylum Bacillota; class Clostridia; order Lachnospirales; family Lachnospiraceae; genus Oribacterium. The sequence goes on along the minus strand of CAUUUY010000083.1, from coordinate 6,485 downwards.
TCATTCCGGTAAATCCCATCAAAGAAAGGACTTTTGCTCCTCCGGATCGGAAGAGGGTTTACGCCTTTCAGGAGTATTTACAGAAAAGAGGCATTACCTGCACGGTAAGAAGAGAGATGGGGGCAGATATTGCCGGAGCTTGCGGACAATTACGAAGGGATGGAACAAAAGGGGCTTAAGATGGAGTTTTTTGCAAAAACGGATCAGGGAAAAATGCGAAAAATGAATCAGGATTTTCTTTTCGCCACAGGGGATGCTCTGGGCAAATTTCCCAATCTTTTTCTTTTGGCAGACGGAATGGGAGGGCACAGAGCAGGGGATTTTGCTTCCCGTTATTTGGTGGAAAGCTTGACGACGCTTTTGAAACAGACGGAAGAACTGCCTTTGGTACGAAGCCTGGAGAAGGCTATACAGAAGATGAATCTGGAGCTGCTTCGTCTTTCCCAAAGCAATATTCATTTGCAGGGGATGGGAAGTACGCTGGTTACCGCCTTTGTAGAGGGGAACAGTATTGTATTTTCCAACGTGGGAGACAGTAGAGCTTACCTTTTTCAAAGAAATCGCCTGCGTCAGGTGACCAGAGACCACAGCTATGTGGAGGAGATGATTCAGAGAGGGAAAATGATTCGAGGCTCTGAGGAATATCAAAAGAGTAAGAACATGATAACCCGAGCGGTTGGTGTGGAAAAGTACCTGGAAGTGGACTTCTTTGAAGAAGAGTGGGAGGAAGGAGATTTATTTTTCCTTTGCTCTGACGGCCTTAGCAATATGGTGGATCAGGAAAGTATGGTGCAGATTTTAAAGGATGATTCCAGCCTGGAAGAAAAGGGAGAAGCATTGATTACTTTAGCCAATATTAATGGGGGAAAAGACAATATCGCCTTGATTTTGGTGAGACCAGGAAAGGAGCAGGGATAATGAAGTGGGAAAAAGGTACTCTGCTGCAAGACCGTTATAGCATCGAGGCTCTTATTGGCGAGGGAGGCATGAGCTATGTCTACCGTGCCAGAGACCAGAAGCTGGGTCGTACCGTAGCAATTAAGGTTTTAAAGTCCGACTATGCGGAGGATCAGGAATTTGTCCGAAAATTCCAGGATGAGGCCAAGGCTGCCGCAAAATTGAATCATCTGAATATTGTCTCCGCCTATGATGTTGTGGATGAAGGGGATACCCACTTTATCGTCATGGAATTAGTGGAGGGGATTACCTTAAAGAATTATATTCACAGAAAGGGAAAATGCTCCGAGCGAGAAGCCATCGGCATTGCCCTGCAGCTTGTGGAAGGTATGGATACCGCACATAAGATGGGGATTGTGCACAGAGACATTAAGCCCCAGAACATGATTGTCAGCACCGAAGGTGTGGTGAAAATTGCCGACTTCGGAATTGCCCGGGCGGCCAGTCAGGAAACGGCCAATACGGCGGTGATGGGTTCCGTGCATTATATTTCTCCGGAACAGGCGAGACGAGGAGTTTCCGACCAGCGTTCCGATATTTATTCCCTGGGCTGTACGATTTATGAAATGCTTACCGGAAAGCTTCCCTATGAGGGAGAGAATTCCATGGCGGTGGTTTTTTCCCATATGGAAGATCCCATTCCCCGGGTAAGGGATTTGGAGCCGGAGGTTTCCCCGGCCTTAGATTATGTGGTTTGGAAGGCTATGCAGAAAAAGCCCTCTGCCCGTTATCAGACCGTGGAGGAGTTGCGGGATGACTTGAATCTTGCTTTGGAAGATCCGGAAGCCAAGTTTTTAAACGATAGACAGGATGAAGGAGACGAGTCCGTATCCCGTCAGGCCAGACAGGAAATGGATAAAGGCATTTCCCGGCTGTATAAAGCCTTGGCAATTTTGTCCGTAGTTTGTATCCTGGGCGTATTTCTTTTCCTGGGCTTTAAATTAGTGGGTATGCTTCGCTCCGTAAAGGATCTTTCTCCCAAGGCGGAAAGTGCAACGGAGAAGGAAACGGAGGAAAGCACCCAGGTGGCGATTACCATTTCCGCCTTGGACAGCTTACTGCCGGATATTGTGGGAAAGACCATCCCCGAGGCGGAGAAATATCTCTCCTCCTATGACATTAAGATTTACCCGGAAAAGGAGGAATTTTCCGAGAAATACGAGGAAGGACAGATTATTTCCTACCCCAGTGGAAAATATGGGGTCAGAAGCCGATTGTACGTTACGGTTTCCAAGGGAAGTAAGGTACTGGTATTTTATGATAAGGAGCATCCTGAGGACTTAACGAAGCTTCAGCAGATGGAGCTCAGCACGGTAGAGAAGGAGTTAAAGGATAGAGAGATTCCCTACAAGGTGCTTGAGCAAATGTCGGATACGGTGGAAAAGGGATATCTGATCAGTACCAACAAGGCGGATACATCGGAGCCGGGAGAGCTGGAGCTTGTGGTCAGCACCGGAATTCCGGATAACTGGGCCGTAGTTCCTGATCTTACTAATCTTTCCGAGAAAGAAGCCATTTCCGCCCTGGAGGGTGCCGGTTTGGAAGCGGGAGTGATTTCCTATATCCCCAGCACAAGCGTGGCAAAGGGTGTGGTGCTGAAGCAGTCCGTAGCAAAGGACAGCTATGTGGAAAGAGGACAGGCAATTCCCTTCAGTGTAAGCTCCGGTCCGGATGGGGAAAGCAGTACAAAGCTTGCTCCTTCCGATGACAACAGCAAGGCATGGGTATCCAGTATAAACCAAACCGTTGTCTTGGGAAGCGGCGGTCCCGGAGTCGAGGGAACTGTCCTTGTGGTGGTTTATCTTCGACAAGATGTAAATGGAGAAAGCAGGTACACAACCCTGCAAGCCGCAAGATCCTATGTGATCGGAAGTGAAATGCAGTTAAGCATCAGCCGAATTAAAGGAATTCCCGGACTTTCCAAGGGAACCGTGGAAGTAGTGGATGCGGAGAAGGATAGGGTTCTGGCTGCCTATGATCTGGATTTCGCTCCGGAGGCTTAGGATGGTAGGAAAGATAATTAAAGGTATCGGCGGATTTTATTATGTGGATACCAAGACGGGTGTCTTTGAATGCCACGCCAAGGGGCTTTTCCGAAACAAAAAAGAAAAGCCTCTGGTAGGGGATATGGTGGAAGTGGAAGAGGTTCCCGATACGGAAAAAGAGATGGTGGGACAGATTCTTAGGATTCTCCCCCGAAAAAATGAATTGATTCGTCCGCTGGTAAGCAATATCGATCAGGCTGCCTTGGTTTTTGCGGTAAAGGACCCGGATCCCTCCTTCCCTTTGATTGACCGTTTTCTTTTACATCTGGAGGCAAGGGAGATTCCCTGTATGCTTTTCTTTAATAAAAGGGATTTGCTTTTAGATTGTGAAGCGGATTATCGGGAGAAAATGCAGAGAATCTATGAAAAAGCAGGTATTCCGGTTTATTTCTTCCAAAGTAATACGAAAGAAGACCGGGAGGAGATTCTAAGGCTCCTAAAGGGAAAAACCACGGTTTTTTCCGGACCCTCCGGTGTGGGAAAGTCCAGTATGATTAATCTTTTACTGGAAGACAGGAGGATGGAGACAGGAAGTCTTTCCGAGAAAATCAAAAGGGGAAAGAACACCACAAGACATGCGGAATTTTTCTCTTTGGGAGAAGACAGCTATGTCCTGGACACTCCCGGTTTCACCTCTTTATTTCCGCCGGATATATCTCCGGAGAATCTGCGGTACTTTTATCCGGAGTTTGAAGAGTATCGGCAGTCCTGCCGTTACAATACCTGCTATCATTTGGGAGAGAAGAAGCAGGACTGCGGGGTAAAGCAGGCGGTGGAAAAGGGAGAGATTGCCATAGAGCGTTACGAAAGCTACAAGAGTTTATATCAGGAGATTGTAGAGGAAAGAAAGAATTATTAAGGAGGTTTCCGTGAAAAATCGATTATCCCCGTCTATATTGGCGGCAGACTTTTCCGCATTACAGGAGGATGTGGCTTTAGCAGAGGCTGCAGGTGCGAAAAGCTTTCATTTTGATATTATGGATGGGCATTTTGTGCCAAATATTTCCTATGGAGCAGGGATTGTTTCCGCCTTACGAAATAAGTCCAAAGCCTTTTTTGATGTGCACCTGATGGTGGAGGAGCCGGATTGCTTTTTCCCGGATTATAAAAAGGCGGGAGCCGACAGGATTTCCGTGCATGTAGAGGCGGTAAAGCATTTGGATCGTTCCTTACAGGCGATAAGAGAGCTTGGCATGGAAGGGGGAGTGGCTTTAAATCCTGCCACATCCCTGTCCACGATAGAAGAAATCCTGCCCATCTGTCCCTATATTTTGATTATGTCCGTAAATCCGGGCTTCGGAGGACAAAGCTTTATCCCTTATACCTTGGAGAAGATTAAAAGACTTCGGAAAATGGCGGAGGAGAGAGCTCTTCCTTTGGAAATCGGTGTAGACGGAGGTGTGAAGCTGGACAATATTTCCCCTATTCTGGAAGCAGGCGCCAACTTTATCGTGGCAGGCTCCTCCGTATTCGGAAAAAAAGAAGAAATCGGAGAAAGGGTAAAGAGTTTTAATAAGGTTCTTGAAAATGCCTAGGGGACAGTTTATAGTAAGGTAATAAAATAAAGGAGGGTCAGAGAATGCTGGATATTAAGTTTGTGAGAGAGAATCCTGAAGTTGTAAAAGAGAATATAAGAAAAAAGTTCCAAGATGAGAAGCTGAATCTTGTGGATGAGGTTATTTCTCTGGATGTGGAAGCCAGAAAGGTGCAGATGGAAGCGGACGAGCTTCGTAGTAAAAAGAATCAGGTTTCCAAGCAAATCGGAGCTTTGATGGCGAAGGGAGAGAAGGAAGCTGCGGAAAAGGCTAAAGAAGAGGTGGCTACATTCTCCCAGAGACTGGCAGAATTAGAGGAGAAGGAGCCGGCTTTACAGGAAGAAATTTTAAAACGAATGATGGTTATTCCGAACATCATTGACCCCTCCGTACCTATCGGAAAGGACGATTCCTGCAACGTGGAGAATGAGCGTTTCGGGGAGCCTGTGGTTCCATCCTACCCCATTCCCTACCATGCGGATATTATGGACAGCTTTTCCGGTTTGGATTTAGATGCAGCAGGAAGAGTAGCCGGAAACGGTTTCTATTATCTGGTGGGAGATGTGGCAAGACTTCACTCCGCAGTGCTTTCTTATGCCAGAGATTTTATGATTGACAGGGGCTTCACCTATGTGATTCCTCCCTATATGATTCGTTCCAAGGTTGTGGACGGCGTAATGTCTTTCGCGGAAATGGATGCCATGATGTATAAGATTGAGGGAGAAGATCTTTACTTAATCGGTACCTCCGAGCACTCCATGATTGGACGCTTTATCGATCAGATTTTGCCGGTAGAGTCCCTTCCTTTGACCTTAACCTCCTACTCCCCCTGTTTCAGAAAAGAAAAGGGATCTCACGGTATTGAGGAGAGAGGTGTTTATCGTATCCACCAGTTTGAAAAGCAAGAAATGATTGTAGTTTGTGAGCCGGAAGAGGCTATGGACTGGTATAACAAGCTTTGGCAGAACACCGTAGACTTTTTCAGAAGTCTGGAGATTCCTGTAAGAACACTGGAATGCTGTTCCGGAGATTTGGCTGATTTGAAGGTTAAGTCCTGTGACGTGGAGGCTTGGTCCCCCAGACAGAAGAAGTATTTTGAGGTAGGTTCCTGCTCCAATTTGGGAGATGCACAGGCAAGACGTTTAAAGATACGTGTTAAGGGCGCGGATGGAAAGAATCATTTAGCCTTTACCTTAAATAATACCTGCGTGGCACCCCCCAGAATGCTGATTGCTTTCCTGGAGAACCATTTACAGGAAGACGGAACGGTAACCATTCCTAAGGCTTTACAGCCATATATGGGTGGTAAGGAAGTTTTGGTTCCCAAGTTCAATTCCGTAGAAAAAGAAAAAAATGCATTAAAATAAAGTTTTTTATAAATATTGTAACGATGATGCCGCTTCTTTTGTCCTATCAGAAGAAGCGGTTTTATCGTTGTGAAAACATTCTCATTGCGTAGTAAGGGGCTATCCTCTATACTAGCTTAGTATTAGGGAAAATAGGCTTTTCGCATAGAAAGGAAAAAAATGGAACCCATTATTTCCGTGAGGGATTTATATAAAATATTCAAGATAGGTGATACGGAGGTATATGCCTTAAACGGATTGAACTTTGACATTTATCAGGGAGAATTCATTGCCATTGTGGGTACCTCCGGTTCCGGAAAGTCCACCTGCCTGAATATGCTGGCAGGTCTGGAAAAACCCAGTAAGGGCAGCATCACCATTACCGGAGAGTCCATTGAAAAAATGAATGAGAAACAGCTGGTGGCTTTTCGAAGGATGCATGTAGGCTTCATTTTCCAAAGCTACAACCTGATTCCCTTTCTAAATGCTATGGAAAATGTAGCTATGCCACTGATGTTTCGAGGGGTTTCCAAAGAGGAAAGAAACAAAAAGGCTTTGGAATATCTGGAACTTATGAACATCGGAAAGGAAGCCAACCGTTC